>CACAMV010000071.1 GCA_902533695.1 uncultured SAR116 cluster alpha proteobacterium | reverse complement strand
CCAATTCTAATTACCATATACATTACTTGGTTAGTTATTACGATCATTGATACACAAGTAGCAAGTTTACTACCTGAATATTTGGATTTTCGTAAAGCTTTTCCTTATCAAATCCCTGGTCTAGGTTTGTTAATAGTAATAATCGTTATTACCATTATTGGTGCATTAACACCAGGGCTTATTGGAAGAACTCTTTTGAAAAGTGGTGAGAGAATTCTTTCTACAATGCCAGTTGTTAGAAGTGTTTATTCGGCACTCAAACAAATAATGGAAACTGTAATGTCAACTAATTCTAAAAGTTTTAGAGAAGTTGTATTGGTAGAATATCCTAGAAGAGAAATTTGGGTAATTGGATTTGTAACAGGTGATACAAAAGGAGAAGTTGATGAAGTTTTAAAAAATAATCAAAAATTAATTAATGTTTTTATACCGACGACGCCCAACCCAACAAGTGGTTTTTTACTTTTTGTACCTAAAAAAGATGTTATTTTTTTAAAAATGAAAGTAGAAGAAGCAGTAAAGTTAGTAATTTCAGGTGGAATTGTTATGCCAAAGAAGCAATAAATATTTTATCCACCTAGATTTTGAAAATTTTTATAATCTTGATATATATTCAAAAGGGTTTTTATTTTGTTACTATTTTTCTTTTTATTATTGAAAAGTATTTTTGCTTCTTTTTTAGCAATATCAATTAAATTTACATGATAATTAAAATTCACAAATTTAAAGCCATTTCTTCCAGATTGTTTTGTCCCAAAAAATTCTCCAGGCCCTCTTAAAACTAAATCTTGCTCAGCAATTTCAAATCCATTGTCATTATTTCTTAATGTTTTTAATCGTTTTTTTGCTATATTAGATATAGGTGTATCAAACAAAAGTATACAATCAGATTTTTTGTCACTTCTTCCAACTCTTCCTCTCAATTGATGCAGTTGAGATAATCCATATCTGTTAGCACATTCTATGATTATTATGTCAGCATCAGGTATATCCATACCAACTTCTACGACAGTAGTAGCAATTAAAATTCTTGAAATTCCTGTTTTGAAATCATTTATGGATCTGTTTCTTAACTCAGTTGACTGTTTACCATGTGCAATAGTAATATTAATTTTTGGTAATTTATTTTTAATATCTTTTATTCTTTCTTCTATAGAAATTATATTATTATCTTCACTTTCTTCAATACTCGGACATATCCAATAAACTTTTGAACCTTTGTCAATTTTTCTCTTCAAAGCTTCTATTAAATTGTTCAACTTTTTAGTAGAAATTGTTGACGTTTTAATTTTCTTTCTTCCAAAAGGCTTTTCTTTTAAGTTTGTAACTTCTAAATCACCGTATGATGTAAGGGCTAAAGATCTAGGTATAGGTGTTGCTGTCATTACTAGCAAATTTACATTTTTACCTTTATCGACAATTGCAATCCTCTGGTTCACTCCAAATCTGTGTTGTTCATCAATAATTGCTAATTTTAAGTTTTTGTATTGCAAGTTATTTGAAATAACAGCATGTGTTCCAATAATTAAATTAGATTTACCAAATTTAATTTTATCAATTTCATTATTAGAGTTTTCACTTCTAGATTTACTTTTTCCTAAAATTAAAACAGGTTTAATATTTTTATCTTTTAAAAATTTTTTAAATGTTTCATAATGTTGCTTAGCTAAAACTTCAGTTGGCACCATTAAAACTGCTTGTTGTCCAGACTCAACAACTTGAAGCATAGCACATAATGCTACTAAAGTTTTTCCACAACCTACATCTCCTTGAAGTAATCTCATCATAGGTTTTTTTTTATTTAAATCTTTGTTAATTTCTGATATTGCGTTTAATTGATCATTAGTTAATTTAAAAGGAAGTGATTTTATAAAATTTTTCAAAATAGAATTATTTACTTTATTAATTTCAGAATTATTTTCATTTATCTTTTCTCTTAAAATATTCAATGATATGTAGTTAGCCATTAATTCGTCAAATGCTAATCTATTTATCAAGAAACAGTCCTGGGAAGTATCA
>CACAMV010000070.1 GCA_902533695.1 uncultured SAR116 cluster alpha proteobacterium | reverse complement strand
CTACATGATGCAAGTAAAAACCTTGGTTTCATATATATAAAAAATCACGGTATCTCAGAAAGATTGATCAATAATCTAAGAATAGACGGACTTAAATTTTTTAGAAAAAATAGTGCAAATAAAATAGAGGTAAAAATAACTGATAAACATAGAGGTTGGTTAAGCTATGGTGGAGCAAAAATGAATGATAAGGCAAAAGTAGATCTTAAAGAAAGTTTTATTTGGGGTTATCAAGATCAAGATGGCATATCCTTAGATGATCACCCATTAAGAGGTCAAAATTTGTGGCCTAACTCAGTTCCTTCAATGGAAAAGAATGCTATGAAATATTTTAATGAATCACATCATTTAGCAAAAGACCTTTTAAAAGGCTTTGCTATAGGATTAAATTTAGATGAAGACTTTTTTTATAAATATTCTTCAAAACCTCTAAGTAGAGCGTCATTGGTTTATTATCCAACTCAACCTTCTTTTATGGGAGAAGATCAGTTCGGAGTTAGTCCTCATACAGATTTTGGTGTTTTAACTATTTTGTGCCAAGATGAAGTTGGTGGTTTGCAAGTACAAGATTTAAATGGAGATTGGTTTCATGCACCACCAATTCCAAATACGATGATAGTTAATGTTGCAGATTTACTCTCTAGATGGACAGGAGGCGAATATAAGTCTACTCCTCATAGGGTTGTTAATAGTTCTAATAAAGAAAGATTATCTCTAGTTTTAGCTTTTGATCCAAATCCTGAAACTATAATAGATCCTCATGAAATTTTTGGATCTAACTATCAATCTAAATATAAGCCAATTACTTGTGGAGATTATTTAATTTGGAGATTTGGGAAAGCTTTTTCGTACAGAAATTAAAATAATGCTCAATTCTAAAAGTTTAAAAAAAGGATCGGAAAATCTTTTGATAAATTGTGCAAATTTATCAAGTTCCGATAAATTATTAATAATATCTGAAGATAAAAAATTTCAGTGGTATGATAATGATGTTGCATTATATTTATACAAAGAAGCAAAAAACTTCGGTATTAGGTCAGAATTTCTTAACGTTGGTGAACCAGATAATGAGAATAAAGATCAATTAAAATCTATTATGAGTAATTTTGATTGCACAATTTTTTTTGCTCGCATGGGTGATCAAGATAGATTTGAGAAAAATTTTTTTAAAACAAAAAGAGTTATGAGTTATATAAAAAATATTAAATCTTTAGCTTCATCATTTGCCTGTGTTAATCATTTAGCCATGTTAGAAATTAAAAAAATAATAAACGATTTGATTTTTAATTCACACGAAATCGAAATTACTTGTCCATTAGGAACAAAAGTTCATGGAACCGTTAATAAAAACAAATTGATTGAAGATAATGAAGTGGGTGTTATACGTTTTCCTACAGTAGTTAATGCTCCTGTGTTAGCAGACAATTTTACAGGTGAAGTTTGTTTGTCTAAATATCTTACGTCAACTGGATCAAAAGTTTATAAACCTGACTATTTAAAGTTAGAAGATCCTATTATTGTGAGTTTTAATAAAGGCAAGATAGAAGATTTTATTGGTAAATCTAAACAAGTATCTTTGGTAAAAAATCATTATGAATATGTTTCTAAAGGTCTATATTCTGTTACAACGATCTCATTTGCTCTCCTAGTTAATTCCTGCATACCTATCACTGATGCAAAGGCAGACATTTTTACAATGTAAATAAATTGGTTAGCTAATGGCGGTAAAATACGCCGTAATGCTTGAGGTAATACTACATGTCTCATAGTTTGATAATAATTCAAGCCTATAGTTTGAGCTGCTTCAGTCTGACCCCTATGGATGGACTGAATTCCTGCTCTAAATATTTCTGCCGTAAAGGCACTGTCAGATATAGCTAATGTCAAAACTGCACCCCAAAAAGCGTCGATTCCTATATTTAAACCAAAAGATTTAAAAATCACAGGTAAACCATAAAAAACCCAGAAAAGCATTGGTAATAAAGGTATTGCTCTTATAAACTCAACATAAACTCTATTTATAGATTTAAGAAAATAATTACTCGACATTCCTGGCAATGCTATTAACAAACCTAAACTAATCGAAAGTAATGCTGAAACAATAGATA
>CACAMV010000069.1 GCA_902533695.1 uncultured SAR116 cluster alpha proteobacterium | reverse complement strand
ATATTGATTTATTATTCTCAAACCAAAAAGGTGGTTATATATTTAAATTAAACTAAAGAAATCAAATATAACTATTAAAAAGAAAAGCTTGTTCCTTTTGTTAATTAATGATTAAACAAATGAATCATAGCAAATACAAAAAGCAAAATTGTAAAAGGTTTTGTGTTGTGGAACCAGACTAAATACTAAAATTTTTTTGCAAAGCAAACATTGTTACGAAGAAGAAAAGTTTAAAGCTTTAAAAGACTAAAGTGAAATGATTTTTTTTATTATTGGAGGAGGTTATTAATATTGTTTAAAGTTAACAACCCATACGATGTTTGCGTTATTGATATTGGATCTCCAAAATTAGGTAATATTGGATGGTGTTTTATTGAAGTTAAAACGAATAACATTTATGTAGGAAAAAATCTTAATAAACTGATACCTTTGATCGGAAATTGTTTAAAAAATCAAGCTCTTATTCTTGGCTTAGAAGCTCCTTTATTTGTTCCTTTGCGTGGAGATTTGTTGTTAGCAACAAAGGCACGTAAAGGTGAGGGTAGTCGTCCTTGGTCGGCTGGAGCAGGCGCTCAAGTTTTGGCAATGAATTTGCCGATAATGACATATCTTTTCCAAAAACTTAAAATAATCTATCCAGCAGTTAAGATCTTTATAAATGAAGTAGGGTTTAATGCTAAAACAGGGCAATTGATGGTTTTTGAAGCATTGGTGAGTGGTTCTGATAAAGGACAATCTCATATTGATGATGCTAAAATTATGGCAGGATACTGTAGGTCTTTTTCGATCAGAAATGAACTGCCGCCATCTATTTTAGAAGAAGAAAAAAACACAGAGTTTTTTAATTTAACTGCTGCATCTTTAATACGCTGCGGCCTAAGTGATCAGATCAAAATGCTTCATCAACACAGTCCTATTTATAAACCGTTACCTATTCAATTATGAAAAAGTCCGAACTATAAATAAAAATATTTTATATATCTAACGTATTACAATCTTTACAAGAAATTTAATGATTATTAAAAATAAGTGGCTGGGGCGGTAGGATTCGAACCTACGGTACACGGGATCAAAACCCGATGCCTTACCACTTGGCTACGCCCCACTATTGTTTAATTGTTAATACAAAAAACGATCAAATCCAAACTCTTTTTTGTTACCATGCCATATAAACCAATTTTTTTCAGCTATACTTTCTAACTCTTTTAATGCTTGTTCTAAATGATTTTTGTTTTCAAAAATACCAAAACATGTGGTACCACTGCCAGTCATTCCATAATTCTTAATGTAACTCAATGATTTTAATAAAATTAAAACTTCTTTTATTTTTGGCTCTATTTCCATTGCAGTCATTAAAAGAGCATTAGTTATTGGAATATCATTAAAAAGTTGTTCATTAAAATTATTATTTTTATTAAAATTAAATAATTGAAACACTCTTTTTGTTGGTAGAGAAACACTAGGAAAAACGATTAAGAATTTTTTGTTATTAGGAGTTTTTGCTGGCAAAATTTTTTCGCCTTTTCCAGATATAATGATACTTTTGCTATATATACATGCTGGAACATCGGAACCTATTTCTTGGCCAAGTTCTATTAAATCTTTTATTTTTATTAAAAACTTGTTTTGTTTATTATATAAATATCTTAATCCTAATAGTAAAGTAGCAGCATCTGCTGATCCGCCACCTAATCCTGCTCCAATAGGAATATTTTTAGTTAAAGTAACTTTAAAATTTTTTTTCCAAGTAAAATATTTTTTAAATGTTTCTAGTGTTTTTTGTAAAATGGTATCTTTTTTTAAAAAAAAATTACTTTCCTTATAGTTAACTGAAACTAACGTTCTATAACTTGGTTCAATTCTTAAATAATCAAACAAATTTATGAAGCAAACATGGCTATTTATAAAATGATAATTATCTGAATCTTTTGATAATATTTTAAGATTTAGGTTTAATTTAGCTGGTGCATACAAATTTAAGGTTTTCATAATAGGTTCTGTTCAAAAATTTTCATTTTGATCTTTTGTTTTAAATCATTTGAACCTTCATATTCTAAAGCTCTCCTCCATTCAAACAAAGCCTCTTTAATTCTTCCAATTTTAAAATAGCAATCGCCAAGGTGATCCATTATTTCAGAACTATTTGGTTGAAGAACAGATGCTCTTTGCAGATTTTTTAAAGCCAAAAAATAATTTTGTTTTTTAAATTGTATCCAACCAAGTGTGTCTAAAAAAAAGCCGTTATTTGGTTCTAATTCAATTGCTTGATTAATTAATTTAAGTGCAGTCTCAAGATTTTCATCTCTTATAGCCATTGAGTAACTCAAATAATTAAGTGAGTAAGCATCTTTATCATTATCAATAATTATTTGAAATAATTTTTTGGATTTTTTCCATAAACCAATTTTTTCCAAACAAGAAGCTTTAAAGAAAAGAAATTTGAAATTATCCTTAACATC
>CACAMV010000068.1 GCA_902533695.1 uncultured SAR116 cluster alpha proteobacterium | reverse complement strand
TCGTTATTCAATCTGGATGAGATATCGGGTATGGTTGTTGATGGTGGAGATGGTCATGATGTGATTTGGGCGTCTAGTGGAGATGATGACTTACGTGGTGGAGAAGGTAATGACATATTATTTGGTGGTAAGGGCGATGACAGTTTAACGGGGGGTAATGGAGCGGACAAGTTTCAGTTTACGTTATCATCGGGAGATGACACAATCACCGACTTCAATGTATCAGAGGGTGATAAGATACAGATTTGGCGAGATGGTGATCAGAGCTTAAGTATAGGTACTTCAGCCAGTGGAGATGGCAATGACAGTGTGATTACCTGCTCGCATGAATCATTCACGTGTACAATAACAATACAAAACTTCCAGGAACACGATCAGATTTTTCAACATATTGAATGGAATATAAGAAGACCAGTCTATATGCCTGATTGTATAATATCCTGCTCCATTAGTAGCAAATCCAAACTGATTATCTTCTAAATAATAAACTTTTTCTGCATATTGAGGAACATTTATCAAATTAGATTGCAAGTTCATATGAGCATGTTGAACTATTAAATTATTTTCATTCTCAGAACCATTTGCTTCCACCAATGAAGTCACTTGCTCTTGTGACAATGTTTGTGACAATGTTATAGGTTGAGGAGACGCATGGATATATTTATAATCTGTAAGATCACTAGTTGTAGAGTTATCAAGTTCAACAGCTTTCAATTTAAGAACATCTTCTTCAGTGTAAGTTAATGAATAATTATTGTTATCCTTGTTCCATCCTTCAACATATAAATGGTATTTGCCATATGAGACCCCTTGAATAATATCATTAGAAGCGAGTTGAATAATCGTAGCATTTTCTGAGGCATTGAAAGGAATAACATCAGGATCATTATCAGGCTCTTCTGTGGACGTGTCAGATGTAGATGCCTTCAAACTAATTTTATGATCAATGATTAAATTATCAACAATTGTGTTTTGTGTATGTTCATTATTAAAAGTAGTTTGTTCAAAGCTATCAATTTCAAGCCTTCCATTTATAAGAACTCTATCAGTATACTCCTCTGTGTCAGAAGAAAAACTTAAAGACGTTTGATCTAGATCTGTATCATAATTAACTGTTATATCGTCCTGAGACTGTATAGAATAATCTAATAAAATTATTTCTTCACCAATCTGGTAATCTTTAATTTGAACTGTACCCTCACCCCCAATTACAAATGTATCAAAATTAGATAAAGAGTCGGTTTGCGTTTTATGTCTATCTCCGAGTATTTTATCAGTTTCTCCATGCCCATAAGTGATAATTAGATCACCACCAGTTCCACCTTCAACAAAATCTTCACCTGAACCAAGAGCTATAACAATATCATCACCGTCATACGCATTCATATATCCGTAACCAAGATCTACAGTATAATCTGGGTCGTCAGGAAAGAAACCTGAAACAGGTAAACCATATGCACCTGAAGATAAACCAAAAAAAACATCATCTCCTTTAGATCCTATAATAGCACCTACATAACCTGAAAATGTATCTTGATAAACACCTTCAAAATCTCCTCCGACAATAGTTTTATCAACTATGCCTTGATCATAATTTACAACTATATATTGATCTGTAACGTTATCATCTGCATCAAGATGGAAGTAGCCAATATATGAATTATTAGGACCATCGGGTGCATTTAATCCTAATATAGTATCATTTCCATAAGCTGGCACGTATCCTCGAATTAAATCATCAGATAAAATTACAGTGTCGTCGTAAAAACTACCATAAACCCTCTCAAAATTGGATACCTGATCAACAGATCCATAACCATCTTGAACAATCCCAGTAATTAAATTAGCATTTATACCAGCTGGGGCGTCGTAATATACTAGACGGTCTGTTTTAAGTACACCAGTTTCATCTACATCATTTCCATATTGATCTTCAAACAGTTCCTCTCCACCATCAAGAATATCATAGTTAGAACCACCTCCAAGAACGTCTTCTCCTTGTTGACCTGATAAAATATAGTTATTTTCCAAACCTGTTAATAATATGTCTTTTTCCCACCATTCTCCAAGTGGTCCAAGTTGATCATTTCCAGATGTTGAGACACTTTCTTGATTATAAAAAGTTAAATCTAAATCGCCGTTATTATTTGTTGCAGTGGATAAGGAAAACTTCCCGTCTAATTTTAATAATGCATCATGATTAATACTTCTTGTAAGTAAATTGACTTTAGTTTGGTTTGCTGAATCATCATAACTTAACTCAAGATTATCTAGAAAATTTCCACCAATTTCATGAAAATTTCCATTAGGAAACCATCCTTCATCAATTCTTATGGTTTCACCATTTTGATAATCCGTTATTATAAGTTGTTGATTTTGATAGTTATCATCATTGAATTGAATTTGAAACCAATCTTGACCCTCACCAGCTGTAATGTTATCAGATTGACCATGTGAGTTAAATGA
>CACAMV010000067.1 GCA_902533695.1 uncultured SAR116 cluster alpha proteobacterium | reverse complement strand
GCTTCAACAATGAATTCTTTAGCTGAAGCACTAGGAATGAGTTTAACTGGTAATGCAAATATTCCTGCCCCTTATAGAGAGAGGGGACAAATGGCATATAGAACTGGTCTTAGAATAGTAGATATGGTTAATGAAGATTTGACCCCTTCCAAAATTATGACGAGGAAAGCTTTTGAAAATGCTATTGTTGTTAATTCAGCAATTGGAGGTTCAACCAATGCCCAAATACATATTACAGCTATAGCAAGGCATGTAGGGATTGCACTTGAAACTGATGCTTGGCAAAATTGTGGTTATGATATTCCTCTTATGGTAAATATTCAGCCTGCTGGGAAGCATTTATGCGAGAGTTATCATAGGGCAGGGGGTACGGCTGCAGTCATGAGTGAATTACTTAAAAATGGTAAACTTCATGGCGATGTTATAACTGCAAGCGGTGACAAACTTTCTGATTGTTTAAAAGATAAAAAAATAAAAGATTATGATGTAATAACATCTTTTAGTGAACCACTCAAAAAAAGAGCTGGTTTCATAGTTTTAAAAGGAAATTTATTTGAGTCTGCGATAATGAAAACATCTGTAATTTCAGAAAAGTTTAAAGAAAAGTTTCTTGCAAGACCAGGTGAAGAAGGAATTTTAGAAGGAAGAGCGATAGTTTTTGAAGGTTCAGAGGATTATCATGACCGAGTAAATGACGAATCATTAAAAATGGATGAAAATTCCATTTTAGTAATTAGAGGTGCTGGGCCTGTTGGATGGCCGGGATCTGCTGAAGTTGTTAATATGCAACCATCTGATAAGCTAATTAAGAAAGGTGTTATTGAGTTACCATGTATCGGTGATGGAAGGCAGTCAGGAACTTCTGGTAGTCCATCTATTTTAAATGCTTCTCCAGAGAGTGCTGTTGGAGGTGGCTTGGCTTGGCTTAGAACAGGAGACACTATAAGAATAGATCTTAACAAATTTACTGCAAACATGCTTGTTGATGATAAAGAAATTGAAAAAAGAAAGAAAAACGGACCGCCAAAATACCCAGATCATCAAACACCGTGGCAAGAAATTTATAGAGATCATGTTGGTCATATGTCAGATGGAGGAATTTTAGAAAATGCAGTAGATTATCAAAAAGTTAAAAAATCAATACCTAGAGATAATCATTAATTTACTGGACTTAATAGTTTTTCATTTTTGAAAAATGCTACAATGTTGTCATAAACCATTTTTCCCATTTGGTATCTAGTTTCAACCGTTGCAGAACCAACATGAGGAAGAAGTACAACATTATTTAAATTCATTAAATCTTCAGGAACATTAGGTTCATCTTCAAAGACATCTAACCCAGCACCAGAAATCGTTCCTGTTTTTAAAGCTTCTATAAGAGCAGTTTGATCAATCACAGAACCTCTAGCTATATTTATAATTACACCGTTTTCTCCAAGTTTTTTTAAAATATTTTTATTTACTAAATGTTTTGTTTCATGCCCACCAGGCGTAATAACACATAAAGTATCAACATGTTCAGCTAAGTTTTCTAATTTAGGAAAATATTTATAATTTAAATCTTTTTTATTTCTAGAATGGTAACTAATATCGCAATTAAATGCTTCAATCCTTTGAGCAATGGCTTTACCAATTCGTCCCATACCTAAAATACCAAATTTAGATCCTGAAAATTTTCTAGATAGAGGGAATTCTGATTTTAACCATAATTTATTTAACAAAAATTGGTTAGCATCAATTATTTTTCTATAAACTGATAAAGTTAAAGCCACGGCAGTATCAGCTACTTCATCATTTAAAACGTCGGGAGTATTTGTAACTCTTACATTTGCATCTGTAGCTTTCTTAATATCGATAGCATCAAATCCTACACCAAAATTACCAATAATTTTGAGTTTAGGGAGTGAATTTATGATGTCCGCTGATACTACAGTTGGTCCCATCACTGCAATACCATCAATTTTTTCAGAAACATCGATTAAATACTTTTCTTTATCCACTTTCTCATAAATTTTAAAAGTATTGAATGTTTCATCGAAATGAGAAATTACCCTTTTTGGAAATCGTGACATTATTAAAATGTTTTTATCTATTTTCATTTTTTACTCTTTATTTTAATTTGGCATTTTTGATTTAGGTATTATCGCTCCATCAAAACTTATAACTGCTCTAGTCAATTCATGAGCTTTTAATATTTTTTTTTCAATCGTCATTTTTTTGTCATTGGTTTCACTTGCTAAGAAAGACCCATTAAAAGAATCTCCAGCAGCAGTTTTATCCTTTGCTTTTATGAGTGGCAAATTAATTTTACCAATTAAGCCATAATATGAGTAAACAACATGATCATGCAACCGTAAAAGAATGATATTATTCTTTCGCGATATATTTTTAACAAATTCTTGTGGATCAGTTTTGCCATATATGTCAATTAAGTCATCATATGAAACGAAATGAATATTTACTAGTTCATT
>CACAMV010000066.1 GCA_902533695.1 uncultured SAR116 cluster alpha proteobacterium | reverse complement strand
TGTTTTAAAACCGGAACATGATGAAAGCTATCTATTTTGTTAGAATTTATTCCTGCAAATATCATTCCTGAACCGATCTTTCCAGTTAAAATTAATATGTCCCCATTACTTATGATTTTTTTCTTACTAGAATTATTCCCTTTACCTATTAGAGAAAAGCCTATAACTGGATTATTGTCTTCACCAACCATTGTATGCCCACCAGCTAGCTCGCAAGAGTTTTCTTTAAGTATAGTTTTTGCTCCAGAAAAAATTTGTACAATATCTCTACTATGAATCCTTTCACTTGAAAGAGGTAGTTGCAAGATCATTTGTGCTGAAACTGGTTTTGATCCAGATGCATAAATGTCACTTAGACAATGATTTGCAGATATCATTCCAAACTTATAAGGGTCTGTTATTATCGAATTGATCATATCAATTGTATGAAAATATATTTTGCTTGTGGGTATTGGAGATGCATCATTTGATATATAAGATATTTCTTTTGGTATTGATTTCTTAATGACACTTATGCCAACTTTTGATGCACACCCTTTACAAAGCATTTTTGAGTTACATTTAGCATCTAAACTCTTATTGAATTTATTCATAGCATTTGCGATTGAATGCATATTTATAAATTTTTGATCAATAATTCTTTTGATTTTAAAATTAAATCTACTAATTATGGAAAAACCAAATTTGTTACTTAAAGCTTTATTGTTAGCTAACCCAATTAAACTTAGATGATATTTTTGAGGTCTGTAATTCAATAATGGTTTATCAAATATTTTGTTTCTAATATTTTTAGATAAAACTTTTCCAGATTTTACGGCATATACTCCGGCTTTAGGTAATTTTTTATTAGCAAAATTTATCACGTCACCTGAACTAAAAATATAATCAAAGTTCGTTTGAAATTTTGAATTTGTTACAATAAAACCTTTCTCACATTTTTCTAAGTCTGTTTTTTCAAGCCATTGAGGTGGTTTGCCATTAGTTGCAAGTATCGCTTTATCGATTAAATACTTACTGTTTTTTGATGTTATGACAGAATTCTTAGTGATAATTTTTATAGGATCATTTTCAACTAGTTTTATATTTGTTTTTTTAAGCAAATTTTTAATGTATTTGCATGCAAATTTGTCATAATTTGGTAAAATACCATTTTCACCGGAAAACAAAATAATATTTACTTTTTTATTAAGCCTTTTTTTTAATGCTAAAGAAACTTCAACTCCTGCAGCGCCTGCTCCAATTATAGCAATGTTATTTAAATTTGAAGCTTTTTTTAAAAAATCAAAATTAATTTTTGAAATTGGTTTTAATGGAATAGCAAATTTTTGAGCTCCTTTTATTTTTGTAATATCACTCTCAATACCAATGTTAATAGAAAGAAAGTCAAATGACAATGGAGGTCTATCATTAAAATATATTTTGTTTTTTTTTCCAATAATATTAATTATTTTATCATGGACAAATCTAAAGTTACCAAGAATTGATAATTTATATAAATCTATATTTACTTCTCTCCAAGAGTATAAACCTTCGAAATAACCTGGAAGCATTCCTGAATACGGTGTATCAATAACATCTGAAACAATTGTAATTCTTAAATCATGAATTGGGTTTTTAATAAAATCAGTTATTACCTTTAGATTAGAATGTCCACCACCCAATAAAATAAGGTCTTTGTTGATAAAATTTGTTTTTTGGTAAAGCATCTTTTATGTTTACAAAATTAAATTTGGAGGCCCGAAGCGGATTCGAACCGCTGTAAACGGCTTTGCAGGCCGCTGCATAACCCCTCTGCCATCGGGCCAAAAATAAATGTAATTTAATATAGAAAATTACTAAATTTTAAATAATTACTATATATACAGTTTTTTTTGAATTTTAATATTTAATTTTTTATCTTTTTTATTTATAGATGTAAATTGTAATAATTTAAAAATTAAGGGTTAAAATGGAATTTGCTATTGCTCGTGAGAATATGGTCAACTGTCAGTTGAAACCAAATAAAGTTAATGATGAAAAAGTCTTAGAAGCTTTCTCTAAAGTGCCCAGAGAGTTATTTGTTAAAAAATCACAAAGTCATCATTCATATTTGGATGACAACTTAACTATATTTAACGGTAGGCATTTAATTAATCCAGTGGTTCTTGCCCGATTAATACAATCCTTAGAACTAAATAAGGAGCAAACAGTATTAAATTTGGCATCTGGGATTGGTTATGGTGTTGTCATTCTATCTTATTTGGCAGGTACAGTAATTGGAATTGAATCTGAAAAGAGATTAGTTGAAAGTTCTTTAGATAATTTATTAAAATTAAATGTAGATAATGCTGCAATAATAAAAGGTAATGTAAGTTTTGGTTTTTTAGATCAATCACCATATGATGCTATATTGATTGAGGGGAGTGTTGACAAGGTCCCTGAAATAATACTTAACCAGTTGTCAAATTGTGGTAGGTTAGTAACTATCGAAAATGAGGATA
>CACAMV010000065.1 GCA_902533695.1 uncultured SAR116 cluster alpha proteobacterium | reverse complement strand
TAGCTTCAAATGGTCTTGTTAGTGCTAACTATACAAACGGATTAAATATTGCTTTAGGAAGACTAGTTACTGTTAATTTTAACAACCAAAATGGATTAAAACAAATTGGTAACGCTACTTATGTTGAAACTTCAGTTTCGGGTGTTGCAAATGTTGGAGAAGCAGGGGCAGACGGTTATGGAACTATTTTGTCTGGTTCTTTGGAAAGATCAAATGTGGACATTACTGAAGAACTTGTGAACTTAATTACGGCTCAAAGAAACTTCCAAGCTAATGCAAAAACGATAGAAACAAATACATCATTAACTCAAGCAATAATTCAGATTAGGGCTTAAAAATAGTTAAGGAAAAAGGTTATGGATAAGAGCATTTATACGGCTTTAAATAGCATGCAGATTTTGAAAAATAACCAGTCTGTTGTTTCACAAAACTTATCAAATACCAATGTAGTAGCTTTTAAAAAGGATATAAAAGCAAATTTTGGATCTGTATATTTAGATAGAGCAAAGGGAATTGATCCTCGCGTTTTTGCTTTAAGCGATGTTGGAGCTTTTGACGCTAGTCAAGGTCCCTTAAACCCTACTGACCGAAAGCTAGATTTAGCTATAGATGGACAAGGTTATTTTATAGTGAAGCCAGAGGGCGGAAAGCTTGCTTTATCTAGAAGAGGTGATTTAAAGGTTGGTACGGATGGGTTTTTAAGAGACAATACTGGTGCACAAATATATTCTGTCGATCTGGAACCGATTGAAGTGCCACCTTTTAAAAATATTTCTTTTTCTAGAGATGGTATAGTTACAATAGAACCTTTAAATGCTGAGCCAGGTCAAGAAATAGTTGTAGGACAGGTGGCAACAACTTTGGTTGGAAATGAAGTTAAATTAGTAAAATCATTGGATGGTTATATAAGAACAGAAAAAGGTGGAATAACTGAACCAGACCAACAATCTTCAATTTTGTCAGGTTTTCTAGAGGGATCAAATGTTAAATCAGTTGATGAGTTAGTGGCTGGAATTGAACAGTCTCGTACATTTGAAATTAATGTAAAATTTATTACGACAGCTAAAGAATTAGATGAGGCTGGGGCAAGTCTATTAAGGATACCGAATTAAATTCAATTAATCAATTTTGGCATATCTATTGCAAACTCCTAATGAATTAATTTAGGAGTTTTTTTATGTCAAATGCAATGCATGTCGCAAAAACTGGATTAAATGCTCAAAATAGTAGAATGCAAGTAATCTCAAACAACCTTGCCAATGTTAACACAACAGGATTTAAAAGAGATAGAGCAAATTTTGAGACTTTATTATATCAGGTTTTAAAAACATCTGGAGCTCAAACATCTGGTGAAACAAAGAGTTTATCAGGTTTTAATGTCGGAACGGGAGTTAAAATAATAAATTCAGATAAATTATTTTCTCAAGGAAATATTGTAACAACAGATAACGCATTAGATTTGGCAGTTGATGGAACAGGTTTTTTCCAGATATTAATTCCAGATGGAAGAATTGGATATACTAGAGCAGGTGCTTTTGGCAAGAATGCTGAAGGATTGTTGACTACTCCATCAGGTTATGTTGTACAACCTGAAATAGAAATCCCTGAAGGTGTTACATCAATAAATGTTTCATCAGATGGTATAGTTTCTGTACAACTTCCGGGGCAAGTAGATGCAGAGGAAGTTGGTCAAATGCAATTGGCCGATTTTGCAAACTCCAAAGGATTACAGCCAATAGGTCAAAATTTATTGGTGGAAACTCCAGCAAGTGGTCCGCCAATAGTAGAAAATCCATTTACTAATGGTTTTGGAAAATTAGTTCAAGGTGCACTTGAGAGTTCAAATGTAAATGTAGTCCAAGAATTAGTTGACATGATCGAAACTCAGAGAGCTTACGAAGTAAACTCTAAAGCAATTTCTGGTGTTGATGATATGTTAAGATTTGTAAATCAGAATCTGTAAAGAAACTAATATGAAAAAAATTAATTTAATTATTTTGACGTTTTTATTATCCAATTGTTCTACTTATGTAGAAGAAACTATAAATGCAGAGTTCATACCTTTGAAACCATCCATCGCAGAAATGCAGAAAAGCAGGCCAGCTAGTGGAGCTATTTATAGTATTTCATCTCCAGGACTATTCTCTGCAGATAAAAGAGCACACAAAATAGGTGATATTTTAACTGTACAATTGAGTGAAACGTTTTCATCAACAAAATCTGTTTCAAGTCAAACCAGTAAAGAGGACGCAATTGGTGCAGAGGTTGGGCCTACTGGTGTTTTAAGAAATTTTGCTGGAATAGGTGGTAATATGTCTAAGACGAACACATTTAAAGGTTCAGGTTCAGCTTCTCAATCAAATTCACTTACAGGATATATTTCTGCAACCGTTGTAAATGTTTATCCTAATGGAAATTTAGAAATTAAAGGACAAAAAAGACTAAGATTAACTGATGGGTCTGAGTACATACGTTTGTCAGGAATAGTCAGACCTCAGGATATAAGTGCAACCAATACTGTTTCTTCAAATTTAATAGCAGAAGCTCAAATTGAATATGTTGGCTCAGGAACACTATCTAATGAATCTAAACCTGGATGGGGTAGCAGATTATTTAGAGCCTTATCACCTTTTTAAGGAGTAAGATGATGAAATTGGATAAAATA
>CACAMV010000064.1 GCA_902533695.1 uncultured SAR116 cluster alpha proteobacterium | reverse complement strand
AAAGTAAGATACTTTTCAAATTAATAAATAAAATAAAACCAAATCAGTTGACCAAAGAATATTATCTAACTGAAATCATAGAAATAGCACATAATCAGGGGTTAGAAATTGATTTAATAAATGTTAACGAGTATGAGATTATTGGTATAAACAATAGATTTGAACTTGCAAAAGCTGAAAAAATTGCACAAAAAATGTTTAGACATCAAGCATTGGAAAAAGGAGTAACTTTATTAGATCCAGAAACAACTTATTTTGCTTATAACTCAATAATTAGCAAGGATGTAATAATACATCCTAATGTAATAATTGGTAGAAATGTTAAGTTAGAAAAAAATGCTGAAGTATTTTCGTTTAGTCATCTTGAAAACTGCATAATAAAAGAAAATAATAAAATAGGACCTTTTGCTCGAATTAGAGAAAATTCAATTATAGAAAAAAATAGTAAAGTTGGAAACTTCGTTGAAATAAAAAAAAGTACAATAAAAGAAAAAGTGAAAATTAATCATTTAACTTATTTAGGTGATACATATGTTGGATCTAGTTCAAATATTGGAGCCGGCACAATAATTTGTAATTATGATGGTTTTAAAAAAAATCAAACAACAATCGGGAATGAAACTTTTATTGGATCGAACTCAACTCTAATTGCACCTTTAAAAATTAGTGATAATGCTACAATTGCAGCTGGGAGTGTAATAACTGAAAATGTGCCACGAAATAGTTTGTCAATAGCTAGAAAAAGACAAATAAATAAAAAAAATAGATCTATCAAAAAAAAGACTTAATATCCTCTATCGGAAAACCTTTTATGAGTAAAAACACCCGGGGCAATTATAATTTTCCAATTTTTATTTCTCCACCAACTTGAATTTAACTCAATTTCTATATTGTTAAAGCCATTGATTTTATTTTTATTTTTTATCTTTTCAGCCTGATTAATAATTACATTAAGAAAAAAATTTTTATCAACAATTATTGCTAGGTTTGACCAATTAAGAACCTTTGAAGAAACAGAAAAAAAACCATTAGATAATTTCGAAATGTAATCTTTGTGAATGATCTCAGGATAGTCTGATACGTAAACTGATGTTCCAATTAACCTTCTTGCTTTTAAGGGTCTAATTAACCTTCTTAAACTTGCATATAAGTTGTTATCCCAATATTTTTTATACTTTTCAATGGCAACAAATGGTGATCCAGGATTTTTTTTACTCCTTAATCTCACTTGAGCGGCATTATACTTATAAAGATAACCAACCGATTTTTCTAACTGAATAAACGTCTCCTCTTTATTTTCAATTAATGGTAAATCATTTTCAAGAATTAATAATGGACCATCAGGCATTTCTTTTGCTAATTCTTTGAATCCTCTAAGAATACCAAGATTATTATTAAATAATATAGGTTTGTAATTGTATTTTTTTGAAATTTTTACCCCTTCATCTGAATATTCTGGCAAACAAATAAACTTAGAAGATGTGATTTTGTTCAAACCATATCTCTCATAACTCTCTAAAGAATTGTTTAAACTTTTATAACCTTTCCAACTCAAAATTCCTATTGATAATGGAAGTTTTTTCATTGTAAAATATATTAAGCAATATTATGTTTGTTTAAACTTTAAATCAGCAGGAAAATCAAGTTGTCTTTCAAACTCTCTTAACCTTTTCCATACAGAAATTAATTCAACTATAGTACTCCAACTTCTTACTAAAAACTGTAAAGATCCCTCAACCCTGCCAAATGCCCTAGTAATTTGTTGAACAAACCCTAATGTGACAGCGCCAGTGACAATTGTTGGAGCTAGTGCTAAATAAGGAACTATCACCATAAATTGAAAATAACTCCATTTGCATGCATTGAAATAAAGATAGTGAAAATAACTTCTAAAATGTATAAATCTTACTCTACCAAATAACTCAGCTATTGTTGGTGGTTTCATATGCTCATCATTATCTTCACCTAAAACTAGTTCTTTACGATAAGCAGCCTCTTCTTTTTGTAAATCATACTCTATACCTGGCAATTTAAAACCAACAGCCGCTAAAAGGGCTGTTCCCCCTAAAGCAGACAAAATAGCAACCCATATCAGAGCATGATCAACTGGTCCAATCCAAGGTAGCTCTGTCACTTTTTTTGACAAACCATATAGTATTGGAAGAAAAGCAAATAATGTCATGACACTATCTAAGAATCCAACTCCAAGACTTTCCATTATTCTACTAAATTTAATTGTGTCTTCCTGCACTCTTTGAGAAGCTCCTTCTATGTTTTTTGCATAATCCCACATACTATGATAATAATTAACCATCGAAGTACGCCAACGAAAAAGCCAGTGAGCAACAAAAAAACCTGTGATGATGGATATAACAATCCATAAAGCCGCCACACCTGCAAATGTCCACAAATAACTTATAAACTCGTCCAATGAAACACTTCCAGGCTTAGCTAAGGCTTTCTGTAAAGTATCATAAAATTCACCAAACCATTCGTTAATTTTTACATCTAATTGTACTTGATACCAAGTAGATAATAATATAAAAAAACCACCTACCCAAGCCCATAAAAACCATTCTTTTTTTAAAAAAAATTTAAACATTTTTTATTTTCCTTTTTCTAATTTAAAGTTCCTTTTGATGTATTTTAATGCTTTGAACTATTCCTAAACTTATAAAAACAGTTAATAAAGAAGTTCCTCCATGACTAATAAACGGCAGAGGTGCCCCAACT
>CACAMV010000063.1 GCA_902533695.1 uncultured SAR116 cluster alpha proteobacterium | reverse complement strand
CTACAGATTTATGTGATCATGATGAGCTAGCTAGACTAAGAAAGACTTTGGACAAACAACTTGAAACTTTGCAGGGAGCCGTGTCAAGGTTAGCTAACAAACTACAAAGAAAACTTCAAGCTAGGCAGAACAGAACGTGGGAATTTGACCTTGAAGAAGGTATGCTTGACGCTGGAAAATTAGCCAGAGTAGTTACGCAACCATTGTTCCCATTATCATACAAAATTGAAAAAGAAATGAATTTTAGAGACACCATTGTAACATTATTAATTGATAATTCTGGATCGATGAGAGGTAGACCAATTACCATTGCGGCAATAAGCGCAGATATTTTAGCAAGAACACTAGAAAGATGTGGAGTAAAAGTAGAAATTTTAGGATTTACTACAAAAGCATGGAAAGGTGGACAATCTAGAGAAAAATGGATTAATGAAGGAAAAACCAATAATCCCGGACGATTGAATGATTTGAGACATATTATTTATAAATCTGCTGATGCACCATGGAGAAGGTCAAAAACTTCTCTAGGTTTAATGTTACGTGAAGGAATATTGAAAGAAAACATTGACGGGGAAGCTTTATTTTGGGCTCACGAGAGATTACTATCTAGGTTCGAAGAAAGAAAAATTTTAATGGTTATTAGTGATGGAGCACCAGTTGATGACACCACCTTATCTGCAAATAGTGGAAATTATTTGGAACAACATTTAAAATCAGTAATATCATTTATAGAAAACAGATCACCAGTTGAATTAATTGCCATTGGCATTGGTCATGATGTAACCAGATACTATAAAAAAGCAGTTACACTAACAGACGCAGAGCATTTAGCAGGAGCAATGACTGAACAGTTAGCAGATTTATTTGATGAAGAAATTTAACTATCGTTTTTCTGATTTTTTATAATGTCACGTTTAATTTTTAAGGCTTCAGCAGCAAGGTTTCTATTCTTTGTTTTGAGTAAATAAGTGTCTATACCTCCATTTTTCTCTACCGTTTTCATTGCCCTGACTGTTATTTTCATATTGAAATATTTTTTTAAAGAAATACTATAGAATTTTGCACTTTGCAAATTTGGAAGAAACCTTCTCTTTGATTTATTGTTCGCATGACTAACATTGTTTCCAGTCATTGCTTTTTTACCTGTAATTTGACACATTCTAGCCATAAGATTTCCTTAAGGGTTTATAGTAGAACTCATTTATTAGGTCAAGAAAAAGTATTTTTTTAAACAAGTTTTTTTATAATCCCTCATTGGCAATTGATTTGGCTTCCTCAAATGACTTGGCCAAGCCTCTAACTTCATCAAAACTATCAAGACTATCTCTTTTCATATAACGTTTTAGATCAAATAAAATGTCCTTTGCAACAGATGGCCCTCTGTAAACAAGGCCTGTATATAATTGAATTAAGTGAGCACCAGCCAAAATTTTAATATATGCTGAATATCCATCTTGAACACCTCCATTTGCAATAAAAAATAGATTTTGATTTAATTTTTTTAAAATCCTATTTGCCTTTAAAAGAGTTTCAGTTGACTTCTTTAAAAGTGGCTCCCCAGATAACCCCCCAACTTCATTTTTATGAATAGATTTTAAATCCATATTTCTATTCACTGTTGTATTTGAAATTATTAATCCAAGAACTTTTTCTTTAATACAAGTTTTAATTGCATCATTCAAAATTTTTGTACTTATATCAGGCGAAATTTTAATAAATATTGGAAATTGATCAAAATTTTTATTATTTTTTTTTAAGCCCTCTCTTACGGAGTGAATTACTAATCCTAATTTTTCTTTAGATTGCAAATTTCTTAAACCTGAAGTGTTTGGTGAAGAGACATTTATTGATAAATAATCAGCATATGATGCTAACTCAGATGCCATTAATTCGAAATCCTTTAATCTATCACTTGAATCACTATTTGGTCCAATGTTTACCCCCAAAACAAATTGCTCTTTATTTTTAAAATTTTTTCTAAAGAATTCTAATCTTTTCTTTATTTTAAACATTCCTTGATTATTAAATCCATTTCTATTTATAATAGCTTTATCTTCTTTTAATCGAAAAATTCTTGGTTTTTTGTTTCCGTACTGACTTCTGGGTGTAACAGTACCAATTTCACAAAACCCAAATCCTAATTTTGATAATGGGTTGATTATCAGTGCATTTTTATCAAAGCCTGCAGCTAAACCAATTGGATTTTTAAAAAATAAAATATTTAATTTAAAAGGAATATCAGGTGTCTTGAATTTAGGATGTAATCCATTCTTTAAACAGAAAATCGTAAAATCATGGGAAAATTCTGGGTCAAAAAATTTAAAAAAATTTGATATATATTTCCAAAACATCACTTATCTTTAACAATAAATTTTTCATTTAGAACATTTTTTAATAAGCTTATTGTAGAATTAACACCATACAACTTGATAAAACCTCCCAACTTAGGTCCATTAGGTTGTCCTAAAACTGTTTCATAAAGTCCTGAAAACCAATCTCTCAAATTCTTATATTCTAACTCTTTGCCAATAGAAAAAACCATAGACTGAATTTCATCAGAGCTTGCGTCTTTTTTAAGAACAGTCAGGGAATTGATTAACATTTTTATTCCTATTCTTTCCTGTTCTGAGGGTCTTCTATATTTTTTAAATGGAAAAATTTTTTCATTATAAAAATTTAATGATAGCTCAACTAACTCATCAAATTTAGGATGCTGATTTTTTGACAAATTTGGAACATAACT
>CACAMV010000062.1 GCA_902533695.1 uncultured SAR116 cluster alpha proteobacterium | reverse complement strand
CTATCTTTATTGAGTCCAAAAGAGATAAAGGCACACAAGTTACTTTAACTTTTCCAATGACAACTTAAAAAATATGAATAAATTTAATACATCAATATTAGTGGTAGACGATGAGGAAGATATTTGTCACATGGTCTCAGAAATATTAAAAGACCACGGTTACAAAGTAAATACAGCTTTTTCAAAAGAAGATGCAATTAAAATCATTCAAGAAACAAGAATAACATTGGTTATTACAGATATATGGATGAATGATAATGATGCTGCTGGAATAGAACTTCTAGAATGGTGTAAAACTAATAACTCACTAACACCCGTTTTAATTATGTCAGGACATGGTACAATTGAATCTGCAATGATCGCTGCAAAAAATGGAGCATATGATTTTATTGAAAAACCTTTTAATTCTGAAAGATTGCTTTTACTTGTAGAAAAAGCTCTTAATGAAAGATATTTGAAAATAAGATTAATGAATTCCGAAAATGAGTGGTTAAATAGTAATGATTTGGTTGGCAACTCAAGTGCAATCAAAGGGATAAAAATCTTACTTTCCAAGGTGTCACAAAATAATAGTAGAATTTTAATTACAGGGCCATCAGGATCTGGTAAAGAAACTTGTGCTAGATTTATTCATATGAACTCAGATAGATCTAGTTATCCTTTTATCAAGGCATCTTGTGCAACTTTGTCTACCCAAATGGTTGATAAACTTTTATTTGGTTGGTCTGAAATATCCGATAGTTCAAATAATCCTGGTTTGTTTGAACAAGCAAATCATGGAACCCTTTTTTTTCATGAGATTTGTGATCTACCACTTGAAACTCAAGGAAAGTTAGTAAATGCTATTCAAGATCAGAGCTTTTATAAATTAGGATTGAATAAAAGTATGAAGTTAGATATAAGAATTATTTCTGCATCAAATTATAACCCTATGGAGGCGGTTGAAAAAGGATTGTTGCGTGAAGACTTGTTTTATAGGTTGTCTGTTGTTCCTGTTAGTGTGCCATCTTTAAATGAAAGATTAGACGATATTCCAGATTTAATAGATCATTTTATGTCTATAGGATCGAAATTACTTGATAAATATCCATTAAATTTTTCTAAAGATACATTGGCTTTATTGCAAGCATATGATTGGCCAGGCAATATAAGACAATTAAAAAACATTATTGAATGGCTTCTAATAATGTATGGGAATAAGGAAAAATTTATTGTTAGAATAGAGGATTTACCGCCAGAAATTTCTATGAAAAGCGGAGTATTTAAGGCAGAAGACATGGATAATTTTAACTTGCCATTAAAGGATGCAAGAAAAATATTTGAAAAAAAGTATCTTGAAAATCAATTAGTTAGATTCAAAGGAAATATTGCAAGAGCTTCTACATTCGTTGGAATGGATAGATCAGCTTTGCATCGTAAAATTAAAGAGTTAAATATTAAATTAGATGATAGTAAAAGTTATTTAGGATAAAAAAGATATGAAAATTATTATTTGTGGAGCTGGTAGAGTTGGAATGTCTATTGCTGAGCACTTGTCTACGGAAGATAATGATATAACAGTTATAGATTCTAATAATGATCTTGTTCAAAAAATTACTGAACTACATGATGTTAGAGGTGTTAATGGATTGGCTTCACACCCAAATGTACTAAAAGATGCTGGGATCACAGATGCAGAAATGATTATAGCAGTTACAGATTCTGATGAAGTTAATATTATTGCTTGTCAGATCTCTAACTTAATTTATAAGACCCCGACAAAAATTGCTAGAATACGGTCAAGGGAATATCTTAATGAGAACTTTGTAGAGATATTCCAAGACGGTAAAATTCCTATTGATCATATTATTTCACCAGAAGAAGAAGTTGCATCTGCAATTGTTAAACAATGGAGAACGCCTGGAGCTTTTGATATTGCTGAATTTTGTCAATCTTCGGTTACTATGCTTGGAATTTTATGCAATAAAGACTGTCCTATATTAGAAACTCCTTTAAGACAATTAATTGAATTATTTCCTGATCTTAATGCTACAGTTATGGCAATAATTAGAGGAACTGAATTAATTGTTCCAAGACATGGGGATGATTATTTAATGGTTAATGATAGAATTTATTTGGCTTGTCCTTCTAATCAAATTGAAAGAACTCTGGCTGCTTTTGGTCATTTAGAAATTGCGACAAGAGATGTAACAATTTCAGGCGCTGGGAACATTGGCCTGATGATTGGACAAATGATTTATAAACATTCTTCTGAAACAAACCTAACCTACATTGAATTAAATAAAGATGTAGCTAGATATGCTGCTGAACAAATGGAGTATGCTTCAATTATTTCTGGTGATACTCTTGATCCAGAAATAATTAAAGAAGCTAGAGTAGGTAATGGAAGTTCTTTCATTGCTTCAACTAACCATGATGAAGTAAATATTTTGTCATCTTTGTTAGCAAAAAGATCAGGTTCATCTCATACAGTTGCTTTAATAAATCAGCCTGCGTTTTTCCCTTTAGTGAGTTCGCTAGAGTTGGAAGCTATTGTTAGTCCAGCTGTAATAACTGTTTCTTCTATACTTCAGTATATAAGAAAAGGACAAATTGAAGCTGTACACTCAATAATTGAAGATTTTGGAGAAGTTATTTCTGTTGAGGCGCTAGAAACTTCTCCCATTATTGGTAAACCTCTTAAAGAAATAAAACTTCCAAAAGATGTGTCTATTGGTGTAATTGTTAAAAAAAATAATAAAATTTTTCCACCTAGAGGATCAACTGTAATTGATCCAGGTGATAAATT
>CACAMV010000061.1 GCA_902533695.1 uncultured SAR116 cluster alpha proteobacterium | reverse complement strand
GCAATTTCTCTTGAATTGATACTGTTAACAATAACTGAAGAGGGCTCTAAAACACCCGCTAGCAAATTAGCTAAAATTGGAGTACCTTTTAAGTTTGACGCCTTTCCTTCCATCTCTAGCTGAACATGCTTTATTTCTTCAGATGTAACTTGTCCTAAAAATGAACCAAGTAAGAATGAAAGATTAATATAAGGTTTCAAAATTGGAGCTTCTTCAGCCGTAACATTAGGAAAATTTAAGGCATTTGAGATTGCACCATTATTTAAATAATCAGACATTTGATCAGCAATTTGAATTGCAACATTTTCTTGCGCTTCTTTTGTTGAAGCTCCCAAATGAGGCGTGGCAATAAAATTTGATGTTTTAAACAAAACATTTTTGTAAGCAGGTTCTTCTGAAAAAACATCAAAAGCAACACCTGCCAAATGACCATTTTCTAGTGCCGCTTTACAAGCTAATTCATCAATTAATCCGCCCCTAGCACAATTAATAATCCTTGAACCCTTTTTCATTTTATTAATTGCATCTGCCGAAATTATATTTCTAGTTTCATCTGTTAAAGGAGTATGGAGTGAAATTATATCAGATTTTTTTAAGAGACTATTAAAATCTACTTTTTCGACTCCAATTTCTTGTGCTCTTTTTTCGTTTAAAAAAGGATCAAATGCAATAACTTTCATTTTCAATCCAATTGCCCTATTGGCAACTATTGAACCTACATTTCCACAACCCACCAAACCTAAAACTTTATTGGTAATTTCAATACCATTAAATTTAGATTTTTCCCATTTTCCCAATTTAGTTGAATGATCTGCAGATGGTATCATTCTTACTAAAGACATCATTAATGCTATTGAATGTTCAGCGGTAGTCACAGCGTTTCCAAAAGGGGTATTCATAACTATTATACCCTTTTTGGTGGCAACATTTTTGTCTATATTATCTGTCCCAATACCGGCTCTACCTATAATTTTTAACCTTTTAGTATTTTTTAACACTTGTTCTGTTACATTCGTCGTAGACCTTATCGCTAAACCATCATAGTTGTCTATAATCTTTATTAATTCCTCTTCAGACAACCCAGGTTTGTAGTCAACGTGAATGTTTTTTTCTTCAAAAATTCTAATAGCCAACTCACTGATTTTATCACTTATTAAAACTTTTTTCATTTAAACTCCAAAATCAAATTTTTTCTTTAGCTTCATGATATGCCCAATCAATCCAAGGTAATAACTTTTTGATATCATTACTGTTTATTGTTGGACCACCCCAGATTCTTAGCCCTGGTGGAGCTGATCTATAACTTCCAATATCTAAAGCAACATCCTCTTTTTCTAAAACTTTGCAAATAAAACTTTCTAAATTATTTTGATATTCTATAGATGAATCATCTAAATTTTCTTCACAAAATTTAAGGCAAATGGAAGTGTTAGAAATTAACTTCTCATTTTGAGATAAAAAAGAAATCCATTCTTTATTACTTAACCAATTTTTTACAATTTCTAAATTTTCATTTGTTATTTCTATAAGTTTTTCAATTCCACCAATTTTCTTTGACCAATTAAGAGTGTCTATAAAATCTTCTACACAAAGCATTGAAGGAGTGTTAATTGTAGAACCTCTAAAAAGATCTATGTTTAGCTTGTTTTCTTTACGCAATTGAAATAGTTTGGGTATTGGCCAATTTGGACTATAGCAATTAATTCTTTCAACTGCTCGCGGTGATAAAATTAACATCCCGTGACCTGCCTCACCACCCAAGGATTTTTGCCAGGAAAATGTAGTTACATCTAGCTTTGTCCAATCCAATTTAACCGCAAATGCCGCTGAAGTTGCATCACAGATTGTCAACCCGTTTCTATTTTCTGGAATCCAATTTCCATCTGGTAAACATACCCCAGAGGTGGTTCCATTCCAATTAAATACAACGTCGTCATCAAAGTTAATCAGATTTAAATTAGGTAAAGAACCATAATCTGCACTATAAATTTTAAAATTTTTTATCTTTAACTGATTTTTAATATCATCTGCCCAATCTTTTCCAAAACTATCCCAAACACATACTGAGACATTTCGTTTACCCAATACATTCCAAAGTGACATTTCGACAGCACCAGTATCAGAACCTGGTACAATACCAACTTCATATTCATCTGGTATTTCTAAAATTTCTTTTGTAAGTAAATTGACTTTATTTAATTTTTGTTTTGAAACATTAGCTCTATGAGATCTTCCTAATATAGAGTTTTGTAAAACGTTTAAATTCCAACCAGGTCTTTTAGCGCATGGACCCGAAGAAAAATTTATACAGTTTGGCTTGACAACAGGTCTAAGCATTGTTACCTCATAAATGTTATCATTTGTTGGGAAATGATACCCAATTTTTTGATAGTTTATTTTGAACAAATGTCAATACATAATTTAAACTATTTTTATGGTTAAAAGTTTTGCTAATATTATATGATTTGTGCGGTAAAAATGACCTTAGATTTAGTCCTTATTGTTGGACAGTGAAATTATGTCTAGACTTTAAAGAATTTAAATTTGAAACAATTCCAGTTCGTTTTACTGAAAAAAACAAAATTGCTTTTTCTGGTCAAAAATTAGTTCCCATTATTGTAGAAAACATAAATGATGAAAAAAAAATAATTTATGATTCATGGAATATAATTTGTTGGCTCAACAACCTTAATAAAGACAATTCAAGTTCATTGTTTATCAATAGTCATGATAAAACATTTGCAAATTTTTTACATCATTGGACATCTAAAGAGTTGTTACCAATTTTATTCCAAGTTATAGCTAACGACATACTGAATATTTTAGACAAACAAGATTTAGAATATTTTGTTCTTTCTAGGGAAAAAAGACTGGGCAAACCATTATCCAGTTTAATGTCTAATATAGATAAATCAGCAGAAAAATTCAGAAAATCTATTAATCC
>CACAMV010000060.1 GCA_902533695.1 uncultured SAR116 cluster alpha proteobacterium | reverse complement strand
TCCAGTAAGAAAAAAATTAGAAGATTATTGGAAGGGTGTTGTTTTGATTCCTGAGAGAATTTTAATAATTGGCAAATTAGATAATATAGTTGCAGGTTCAGTTCAATTAATTAAGCCAGCACGCAATAACGAAGCGCAGGCACATTTATGTACTTTAAGCACTTTCTTTTTAGCTTCTTGGGCAAGAGGGTATGGTTTGGCAAAAGCTGTGTTTGAAAAAGCTGAAAGAGAAGCTAAATCGGAAGGGTTTAAAGTGATAACTTTGGAAGTTAGAGAAACTCAATTAAGAGCAATTCAAATTTATGAACAGGCAGGATTTACAAAATGCGGTGCTAATCCAAAATCTGCCTTTGTTAATAACAAATATATATCTGGAATATATTACTATAAAGAATTGTGATAAAATGACAAAATTTAATATATTCCCAGCTATAGATTTATTAAATGGAAATTGTGTAAGGCTACTTCAAGGAGAGTTTAATCAAGCAACTATATATAAAAACAATCCTTTAAAACAAGTTTCGTTTTTCATTGAAAGCGGTTTTGAGTGGATACATCTTGTTGATCTAAATGCTGCGATGGGTGAAAATGATAATAAAAAATTAATTTTAGATATTTTAAAATCTTTTGGTAAAGATATTAAAATTCAATTAGGAGGAGGAATACGTTCAGCTGATCATATTAAGTTTTGGATAGACAACCAGGTAAGAAGGGTAATAATAGGAACTTTAGCATGTGAAAATTCAGATATTATTAATTCAATTGGTAAAGAATTTGAAAAAAAAATAGTCCTTGGCATTGATGTTAGAAAAAAACTTATAGCAGTTCATGGGTGGAAAAAACAATTAGATTTAAAACCTATAGATTTAATAAAAAGATTAGATCAATCTTTAATTGATGCTATAATTTATACTGATATTTCTCGAGATGGAGCACTTCAAGGTGTTAATATTGATGATACCGTAGAGTTATCCAAATCCGTTTCTATACCAATTATAGCCTCGGGAGGTGTTTCAAGTGTTGAAGAAATAAAAAAATTAATTCACTTTAACGATGATGGGATTGTTGGAGTAATATTAGGAAAAGCTTTATATGAAAAAAAAATTTCGCTTAATCAAATCAAGGATATTTTTATTAAATAATGTTATCTACTAGAGTAATTCCATGTTTAGATGTTCATAATGGCAGAACAGTTAAAGGTATAAATTTTCTTGATTTGGTAGATGCAGGTGATCCATCAGAGCAAGCAAAAATCTACAATGAAATGGGAGCAGATGAAATATGCTTTTTAGATATTTCAGCAACCCAAGAAGGAAGAAAAACAATTTACGATGTGGTCTCTAAAGTCGCTGAATATTGTTTTATACCTCTTACTGTAGGAGGTGGCGTTAGGTCAAACTCAGATTTTGATATGTTGTTAAAGTCAGGTGCTGATAAGGTGTCTATGAATTCTGCAGCGGTAAAAAATCCATTATTAATCAAAGATGCTGCAAATAAATTTGGTAGTCAATGTGTTGTTCTTGCTATAGATGCGTATAAAGATCCTTTTAACAAGAAATCAGGATACAATGTTTCAATAAATGGAGGGAACAAAAAAACTAATATTGACGTTTTGGATTGGGCTCTTAAAGGGGTGGATTATGGAGCGGGTGAGATCCTATTAACTTCTATGAATTCAGATGGGACAAAATCTGGCTATGATGTTGAATTAACAAAAATAATATCAGATAATGTATCAGTTCCCATTGTGGCTTCTGGTGGAGCAGGTAAACCGAGTGATATGGTTAATGTAGTATTACAAGGGAAGGCATCTGCAGTATTGGCTGCTTCAATATTTCATTTTGGTATTTACACCATTGAAAAAGTTAAAAAACATATGCAAAATTGTGGAATAAAAATAAGGAAAACATGGTAAAAAATATAAATAAAATAGATATCAAAAATCTATACGATCAGCTTTTGAAAAAGAAAAATGAAAAACATCAGAAATCATATACTTCTTTTTTAATAGATAATCCAGCAATTTTAGCAAAAAAAATTGGTGAAGAGAGTGTAGAAGTAATAATTGAAATTTTAAAGAATGACAAAGTAAAATTAGTTAATGAGTCTGCAGATTTAATTTATCATTTAGTGGCAGCATGGATTTATTGTGGTATAAATCCAAATGATGTTTGGGCAGAACTGGGTGCAAGGAAGAGAAATTCAAATAAAGAGGTTAATAAATGAATTATGACGAAAATAATATTTTTGCTAAAATTATAAGAAAAGAAATACCTTGCGAATTAGTTGGTGAAAATTCAACGACTATTGCTTTTAATGATATTTCTCCTAGAGCACCAATTCATATTTTAATAATCCCCAAGAATAACTACTTAAATTATCATGATTTTATTTCACTTGCTGAAAAAGAAGAATTAATAAATCTGCATCAATTAATAAATAAAATAATTAAGGAAAAAAAATTGGAAAATGATGGTTACAGACTTATTACCAACACTGGTATTAATGGAAATCAGGAAGTTAAACACTTACATTTTCATTTATTAGGAGGTAAAAACTTAGGAATTATGATCAATTAGTTTGTTATCAAGTTGATCCCAAAAAGTTTTCTCTAAATTTACTTTGTTTAATTTATTAATCTCTCTTATTCCCGTGGGTGAAGTAACATTTATTTCCGTTATATATTTCCCAATCACATCAATGCCAACAAAAAACAAGTTATTATTTTTTAAATCTTGCGAAATTTTTTCACAAATTTTAATTTCATGATTTGTCAGTTTAGTTTTTTCAGGTTTTCCTCCAACATGCATGTTGGATCTACTTTCTCCAACTTTAGGGATTCTATTAACAGCGCCTACCACTTCACCATCGATCAAAATTATTCTTTTATCTCCATTTATCACTTCTGGGATAAACTCTTGAACTATCAAGGGTTCTTCATATTGTT
>CACAMV010000059.1 GCA_902533695.1 uncultured SAR116 cluster alpha proteobacterium | reverse complement strand
TTGATCAATTTTTAATTTAAACGAAATTTGAAAATTTATTATTGCCAATTTTTTTATTATTTGATTTGAAACAGCATTTTCACCCTTATCTGATTTAAGAAATTTTAATCTAGCTGGTACAGAGAAAAACAGATTTCTTGCAGAAACTTTAGTACCAATAGTTCTAGAACTAGGAAAAAAATCTTTTAGTCGATTTTTCTCCATACATACTCCCCAAGCTTCAGTTGCTTTGAATTTAATGCTTTCTATAGTTAATTCACTTACTGAAGCTATAGAAGGTAAAGCTTCTCCTCTAAAACCAAGATATCTCAAATTATATAAGTCATTATTACTTAACTTTGATGTGGCATGCCTCTCAAGAGCTAAATTAAGTTCAGACTTTTTGATTCCTTTACCGTTGTCAGAAACTGATATGTTTTCTTTTCCTGCACCTACAATATTTATTTCGATTTCTGAAGCATTTGAATCAATAGAATTTTCAACTAATTCTTTAATTACAAATGCTGGCCTTTCAACCACTTCTCCAGCGGCTATTTGATTAATCAAAAACTCTGGAAGTTTACGTATCCCCATCTATTTAAATTAATTAACTTCCATATTGGAACCATCAACTTTATTTGTTGAAGGAGATGGATCCGACAATAGGGATTTTTTTTCATCTATGTTTTTTCTTATTCTTAGCGACTCTTTTTCAGAATCTAGAACAACACCTGTCTCAGGAATTTGACCAAAAAGAATGTCTATACCAGTTCTTTCACTCAGTCCCAACCCCAATGTTTCTTCATCCACTAATTTCCTAATATTTTCTGGAATTTTTGAGGTATCAAACAAACTATCAAATTCTTTGTTTTCAGTATTTTTATTTGAAAAAGAAATATTTTTTTCTTCTTTCACATCATCTTTATTATTAAATAACTCTTTATCTATTCCAAATCCTGGAGGAACTACTAAGGATGGGGTTTTCATTATAGAATACTCATCAGGTACAAATTTCTCTTTCCCAATCGCTTGCCTTAGGTCAGAACAACCAGAAGTAACTATTAAAAGAAAAAATAAAGGAAAAATTATACAAATTTGTCTTCGACAAAAAAATAATTTAAATATCACTTTTCTTTTCCTTTGTTAAAAAACAATTCATTTATTAAAAAAATAACAACACCTAGAAATATAAAACTATCTGCAATATTAAAAGTCGGCCAATGCCAGTTTAAATAATGTAAGTCTATAAAATCAATAACTTTTCCATGAAAAATTCTATCAAGAGCATTTCCAAGAGCTCCACCTGCTATCAGTATATAACCTAAAGAACTAAACTTTGACAATTTTCTTGAGGACCATATTAGCCAAATGCTAATTGAAATTGCTATGAAAGTGAACAAAAATTTTCCAAGATTCCCTGAATCTTGAAACATGCCAAACGAAATTCCTTTATTCCAAACAGGTCTCATTGATAAAAAAGAATTAACATAAATGATTTGATTTTTTAAAAATAACACTTTAAAAGCTATAAACTTCGAAATTTGGTCTAATCCAATAGTAAACAAAAGTAAAAAGATCGTTTCTAAATATTTTTTCTTTACAAACATTTAAATTTTAATTTTTGTTATAACAGACTCACATCGAGGGCAAAGACCACTATTGGAATCAATATTTTTATCTATTTTCCAACATCTCTGACATTTCTGACCATTGGCTTTTTCAGAAATAACATCGATGAATTCTGTTTTTGAACCTTGATTTTTAACTAACTCAACCTTTGAGCAAATAAAAATTTCAGCTAAATTTAAATCTTTGAGCAATTCAAACCTCGCTTGATCGACTGTAAGTAAAATTTTTGCTTCAAGACTTGATCCAATTTCACCATTTTTTCTTTTCTCTTCCATAGCATTTGTTACATGAAGTCTTAAATCTCGAATTTTATTCCACTTAGAATTTAAATTACCATCTATCCATTTTACATCACTTGTATAATATTCTTGTAAATGCACTGAATCCATTGGTTCATTAAATCTGGTTTGCCATGCCTCTTCAGAGGTAAAACACAATATTGGAGCTAACCAAGTTGTTAAAGATCTGAACAAAATATCCATAACTGTTCTACATGAACGCCTTTCTAAATCATCTATACTAGAACAATAAAGTGTATCTTTTCTTATATCAAAATAAAAAGCAGAAAGATCTATATTACAAAAATTATGTATGTCTTTTAAAATTTCATGTAATCTAAAATTTTCTGTATCATCAGCTATCTTTTTTGACATTTCCGAAACTTTATGTAAAACCCATTTCTCGATCTCAGGCATTTTTTCATAAGCTATAATTTCAGTATCTTGAAAATCATTTAATCCTCCCAACAAATATCTTAAAGTGTTTCTTAATCTTCTATAATGATCCGATTGTCTTACAAGAATTTCTTTTCCAATTCTAAGATCATCATAATAATCAGAGGCAATAACCCATAATCTCAAAATATCTGCGCCATATTCTTTTAGGACCTCTTGAGGAGCAGTTATATTTCCTAAAGATTTAGACATTTTTCTACCTTGTTCATCCAATACAAATCCGTGAGTTAGAACTGAATTGTAGGGTGCTCTCCCCCTTGTTCCGCAAGATTCTAAAAGTGACGAATGAAACCATCCCCTATGTTGATCAGTTCCTTCCAAATACATCGAAGCAGGCCAACATAGATCTTCTCTTGCCTCTAAAACGTAAGCATGAGTTGAACCTGAATCAAACCAAACATCAGCTATATCCATGACTTTTATATAATCTTCTGAATTATAATCACTACCAAGAAAAAAAGATGATGGTTTTGAAAACCAACAATCCGCGCCTTCAATTTGAAAACTTTTAACAACTCTATTAATCACATTTTGATCTCTTAAAGGTTCTAATGTTTCTTTATGATAAAAAATTCCCAAAGGCACTCCCCACGCTCTTTGTCTTGAAATGCACCAATCAGGGCGCATTTCGATCATGCTTGAAAGTCTTTTTGAGCCCTGTGGAGGATAAAAATCTGTCTGTTCTATACTTTCTAAGGCGGTACTTCTTAAATTATTTTTATCC
>CACAMV010000058.1 GCA_902533695.1 uncultured SAR116 cluster alpha proteobacterium | reverse complement strand
CCTTATGTTCAATCAAATTTTAATAGTTTCTTATGGTGTTATTCTTATAGGCGAAGGTTCAATGTCTATGGGAGGATTGATTGGGGCAATGATTATTTCTGGAAGAGCAATGGCACCTGTTGGCCAAATTGCTCAGGTTTTAGGACGATTAAATATTTCTTTGGAATGTTATAAAAGGGTCGATAAATTTATGCAGGTTACCAACAGGGAAGAAGAAGCAAGAGCTTATGTAGAAAGATCAGAACTTAAAGGCCCAATTGCAACAAGGAATTTAACATTTCGTTATCCAGAAAGTCAGACAAAGTTATTTGATAACCTAACATTAGAAATAAAAGAAGGTCAAAAAGTTGCTGTATTAGGTAAAATTGGTTCTGGAAAAAGCTCATTAGTTAGAATTCTTCTAGGATTATATCTCCCTGATGATGGTATTGTTATGGTTGGTGGTACAAATGTAAATCAGATAAGACCTGAAGATATAAGAAAAAATTTTGGTGTAGTTCATCAAAATGTAGCTCTATTTTCTGGAAAAATTCAAGATAATATAGCCTTAGGAGTAGATGATTATGATGATAATTTTATGGTAGAAATTTCAAAAGCATCTGGAGTGATGGATTGGCTAGGAAAACTACCAAATGGATTTGATTATGAATTAAGCGAAGGTGGCAAAGAACTTTCTGGTGGACAAAAACAAACAGTAGCATTAGCTAGAGCCCTAATGAGAAAACCAAACTACTTACTTTTTGACGAACCCACTGCAAATATGGACACAGGTACAGAGCAGCAAGTTCTTTCTGGTTTAAAGAAACATTTGACTAATGAAACTATGCTTATAGTTACCCATAGAATGGCGCCATTAAGTTTGGTTGATCGTATCATAGTTTTCGACAATGGTAGAGTTGCTGTTGATGGACCTAGAGATTTAGTAATCCAGAAATTACAAGCAAAAAAATCAGCTTAAATGAAATGAATTCTTACATAAGAAATACTGCATTATTAATCATTTTAATCATTTTTACTGTTTTTTTGGTTGTCTGGTCCAATCTTGTAAAATTAGACGAAATGTCTCGGGTACAAGGCATTGTGATCCCTTCATCAAAAGAAAAAGTTATACAATCTGAATTTAATGGTCGTTTGGTTGAAATTAAGGTTAAATTAGGTGACAAGTTAAAAAAGGACGATCTTGTTGCAAGAGTTTCAGATGAAGAAATTATTGAAGATCAAAAGACAAATAGAGAAGATTTTCTTAGAGCAAAAGCTTCAATAAAACGGATTGAGGCAATCAGATTACTTAAAACCCCTAAGTTTAGTGCTAAATTTGTCAGAGAAGAACTAGAAAATAGGTCTGACATCGCTTTAGAACAAATTGAAATTGCTCAGACCACATTAACTTCTTACAGGGAAGAATTATTACTGATTAAAAATCAACGTGATCAGATTACTCAAAAGATTAAAGACAGTAAATCAGAACTAATTTCAATTAGAGAATCTGTTAAACTTGTTGAGGATGAAAAAAAAATAATAGAGCCTATGGTCAAAAAAGGATACGAGCCAAAATTAAGATTAGTTCAAATTCTTCAAAAACTTCAGGACTCAAAGGCTAGTGAAACAAAACTTAAAAACCAAGTTTCTCTTCTAACACTGAGTAATGAAGAATTAGATACTAAAATTAAAAAATTGACTTCTGATTTTATGGCTTCCCTGGCTATAGAATATGCTGATACACAATCAAATAAGATTAAAGCAGAAGCTGCATTGTCAAAAGTTAATAGGAGAATAGGTGCATCTAATATATTGGCTCCGGAAGATGGTATTATAACTTCATTAGATGTAACAACTCCAGGACAAGTTATAGGCGCAGGGCAGATATTAGCGACTTTGGTTCCAATATCTGACGAATTAATCATTGAAGCAAAGCTTCCTCCCGCTGACATTAATTATGTTAGTATAGGCCAAAAGGCTAATGTAATGTTATCAGCTTATGATACTAGAACTTATGGGAAATTAACTGGTCAGGTTACCAAAATAGGTTCTAACACTATAAAAGATGAGATGGATGGTTCAAAGTATTATCCAATTCTGATTGAAGTTCAAGACAAGACTTTTGATATGGCAAAAGATAAAACCGCAGAATTTATTCCAGGTATGGAAGCAACTGTGGAACTAGTAGGTGAGAAAAGGTCTATAGCCCAATATCTTACAAAACCATTTGCAAAAATGGGGAGTGAAGCGTTTAGAGAAAAATAATAAATTTTGATTTTACTTGTTTTTTTTTTAAAATTAAGCAAAAATTATAAGAGTAAATTTTAACTAATGTTTACTAGACTGGCCCAAAAATTTAAGTTTTTTGCGAATCACTAAGACTTTAATTTTATGTTTAATTATTTTTTAATTAAGAGTGTAATATATGATTGGTCAGATAAAAAAATTTGATGTTTTTCAAAATTGTGATGAGGCCTTGCTTAAGAAAGTTGAACATCATCTTGTTGTTCAAGATGAAAAGCCTGGAGTAACAATTTTAAACCATGGTGATGATACAAAAAGTCTTTACTTGATAATGAATGGAACATTACTAATAACTCAGTTGGCTGAGGATGGTAAGGTAGTTTCATTAGAGCTATTAAAAGAAGGGCAATGTTTTGGTGAAATAGCAATTATTGATGGAGCGCCAAGATCTGCAACAGTGACGTCTTTAGGGGATGTTAAACTAGGAATACTCAGTGAAACATTTGTCAAGGAAACATTGATGAATGATTTAAATTTTTCTAAATCACTTTTATTGAGGTTTGCTGGTATTGTGAGAAGTGCTAATATTCAAATTTTTAGCTTGATTACTGCTAATGCTAGAAAAAGGCTTTTGCTCCAACTTGTCCGACTTTCAAAAATGGTCCAAGGACATCCTCATCTTAGAATTGTTGAAAAAGGTTTATCACATACAGCTATTGGTTCTTTCGCAGGTATTTCAAGAGAAACTGTTACAAGAATTGTTGGTGAATTGAAAACCGATGAGGTTATTTCAACAAATAAACGAGGTGAAATAATCCTTAGCATTGAAGATGTCAGTAATGAACTAAGTTCATTGATAGATACAGTATAAATGTTCTACAAGCATTTTTAATAAAGACTTTTAGACATTTAAAATTTTTTAAAAAAAAATAGATCTAGTGATTTTGATCACTGACATTCATTCAGAATCGTATATGTTAGTTAT
>CACAMV010000057.1 GCA_902533695.1 uncultured SAR116 cluster alpha proteobacterium | reverse complement strand
TAGCAGAAAAATATAAAGATAGAATTAAACAATTAATATATTTTGATAGTATGGTGGTTGAAGGGGGTCAAACGCCTTTTGAAATAACGAATAGTGAAATTACAAAAGAAAGAATAAAATTAGCAGAAGAATTTGATAATGGGATTTCCATACCTCCACCGTCACCTGAAAAATTTGGTATTAGAGATTTTAAATTGTTGAAATTACTTGAACAAAAGTTGACACCAACTCCTTTGAGCGTATTTCAATCTAAATTAAACATTAAAAATGAAATAGGAAATGGAATACCTCTATGTTATGTTAAATGTGTTAAACCATTATATGAGGCTTTAAATTCATCAAGAGAAAAAGCAAAAGAACTGAGGTGGCCAATATATGATTTACAATCAGGACATGATGCAATGTTAAGTCATCCTCACGAAACAATTAATTTATTCTTTAAAATTTTATCTGATAACAATAATTGAGGGTATAAAAATGGCAGTTAGTATTACAGGATGGGGACATAATAAGTTTGGAACAAATCCAAACGTTTCTTCTGAAGAAATGATAAAAGATGTTGTCGAACAAGCTGTTAATCATGCAGAAATAGACACTAGAGATATTGACACTATTGTTGTTGGAACGTTTAACAATGGGTTTCAAAAACAGGATTTTCATGCAGCTTTACCTGCAATTTCTCAGGAACATTTAAAACATGTGCCTTCGACAAGAGTTGAAAATGCTTGTGCTACCGGTTCTGCTGCAATTCATACAGCAATGAATGCTATTGAAGCCAAAAGAGCAAAAATTGCATTAGTAGTAGGTGTTGAAAAAATGACAGAAAGATCAACTGCAGAAGTGGGAGATATACTACTTGGGGCAAGTTATAGAAAAGAAGAGGGAGATATTAAAGGTGGTTTTGCTGGGGTTTTTGCTCAAATAGCAGACGGTTATTTTCAAAGATATGGAGACAAGTCTGAAATTTTGGCAAAGATTGCAGCCAAAAATCATAAGAATGGATCTGTTAATCCATTTGCTCATATGCAGATAGATTTAGGCTTTAAGTTTTGTAATAATATATCTGAAAAAAACCCTTATGTAGCTAAGCCTTTGAAAAGAACTGATTGTTCGATGGTATCAGATGGAGCGGCTGCCTTAATAATTGCCGAACAAGAGACAAGTTTAACTATGAAAAGATCAATAAATTTTAGAGCTACAAAGCAAGTAAATGACATTCTACCTTTGAGCAAGAGGGACAAGACAGAATTTAAAGGAGCAGAATTAGCTTGGAGAGAAGCGTTAGATGACTCAAAAATTTCTCTTGATGATTTGTCTTTTGTTGAAACACATGATTGTTTTACAATTGCAGAATTAATCGAGTATGAAGCGATGGGTTTAACTAAAAAGGGTGAGGGGTTTAAAGCAATTGAAGAAGGTATAGTTTATAAAGATGGAAAATTACCAATTAATCCATCAGGTGGCTTGAAATCAAAAGGTCATCCTATTGGGGCAACTGGTGTTTCTCAACATGTTATGTCTTGTATGCAATTAATGAATGAAGCTGGTGATATGCAAGTTGAGAATGCTAAATTAGCTGGAATTTTTAATATGGGAGGCTCCGCAGTTGCAAATTATGTGTCAATTCTAGAGAGAATTCACTAAAAAAATGGGTAAGATTATTGTCATTAGACATGCCAAATCAGATTGGTCTTCATATGGCAGTGATTTTGATAGAGGTTTAAATAAAAGAGGTTACAAATCCTGTGAAGTCATTTCCCAAGAATTAAAAAAAAGAATAAAAAAAGCTCCTGACAAATTTCTTATTTCTCCTGCAAAAAGGGCTCAATTAACACATCAAGAAATTTTCTCGTCATGGTACAATGATTATAATTTAGATAAATTCACTGTAATTGAAAATTCTTTATATAGTGGTTCTAATAAGATTATTTTAGAAAGTATAAAAGATCATCTATCTGGATCAGATATATCAATCATTATTGGGCATAATCCAATTTTGAATGAGTTGTTGTATGATATCTCAAATAAGGGTCAAAATTTGATACCATCGAATTTAGTAACTGCTGGTTGTGTGATAATTGAATACAATTCAAACAAATATGAAGTAACAAACTTTAATGACGGATTAATACTTGAGTATCTTTATCCAAGACAATTTTTTTAATACAAAATACGAAATGGATACTTAATTATGAATTTTTGTATTCTGGTTTTCTTTTTTCAATTAATGCTTTTATTGCTTCCTTATGATCATTCGTCATTTGTAAAAGTGATTGCTGACTTGCTGCCATTTCAAGGGCAGTATTAAGGTTTATGTTTTGAGATAACCTTAACAATCTTTTCGCTCTTCTGATTGCTTCTGGAGGATTGTTGACTATTTTGTTTGCTAATTCCATGGCAGTATCTAATAGTTTTGTTTGAGGAACTATTTGTGAAATTAATCCCCATTCTAGTGCTTTTTCAGCGTTTAAAATATCACAAGTTAAAATCATTTCTGCTGCTCTTGAAAGACCAATAATTTTTGGTAAAAACCATGAGCCACCATCTCCTGGTATAATGCCTATTCTTAAGAAGCTTTCTGAAAATTTTGCCTCTTCAGATCCTATTCTTATATCACACATTGTGCATAAATCATTTCCAGCCCCAATAGCATGACCATTAACAGCAGCTATCACAGGGACATCAATTCTGTTAAAAGTACTTGGGATTTTTTGAATGCCATATCTGTACCAATTTTCAATTTCCCTTTGTGACATTTTGTCTTTACCAGTCATTTCATTTATTTCATGAAGATTGCCTCCTGATGAAAAACTTTTACCGGCACCTGTCAAAATAGCACATGATATATTTTGATTTTTGTCAACATCCTCTAAAATGTTTACTAGCTCATTTATTACATCTGGTGTGAGGGCATTGCGAGTATCTTCTCTATTAAGTGTGATTACACAAATATTATTTTTTTCTTCATACAATACAGGTTTAGTCATAAATATTTCTCCTCAGGTATTTTTACAATTAATTTAAAAATTCCCACATACCTTTATTTTGTTTTATAAACATTTCTCCAAGTATGTTTTGCCAATAAGTTTCATTGCCAAAGTCATTTCTCCAGCTGTTTAGATTTTTTGTGAAGTAACTCAATTCATATTCTTTTGTAAAACCCATAGCACCATGTACTTGGTGTGATGAAGCAATTATTTTTCCTGAGGCT
>CACAMV010000056.1 GCA_902533695.1 uncultured SAR116 cluster alpha proteobacterium | reverse complement strand
CTTTCTGCCTAAACTTCATAGAGATAGAGTTGTTAAATTTGCATCTTTATCTGCTAGAGTTGGGAGTATAAGTGATAATTTTTTGGGTGGATGGCACTCTTACAGAAGTTCAAAAACAGCGTTAAACATGTTGTTAAAAAATTTTGCAATTGAACAAAAACGTTATAATCCTCAAAGTATAATTATAGGACTTCATCCTGGAACAGTGGATACAAAACTATCAAAACCTTTTCAGAAAAAAAATAAAACCTATTTCACTCCATCCTATGCTGCTTCAAAATTATTTGATGTAATTGAAACTAAAAATCCAAATGATACAGGAAAAATATTTGGTTGGGATAATACTGAAATTTTTCCCTAGCTTTTTAACGGAGGAATATTTGTATTTACTAGATATTTTTTCCAAAAATCTTCAGTACAATTTGAAAAAATTCTTACCATAACATAAACGGTTAATAAAGTTATCAACGCTCTTAAAAATAAAGTGATAATAATATTTGCACCGATCAAACTTACAACCCCCGTGTCTTCAATTACACTGTGTAAAAGGCTTATCAAAGCAATTACTCCAAAAACATCTTTATAATGTAATTTTCCAGATTTTACCTCTTGAATTAACAAGCCAGCTCCAAAACCAATTCCTAAATTAACACCAACAACAGCAATAGTAGATGCTTTTTCACCTATTCCCAGACCGTTCAAAAATGGTTTTAGACTTATTTCGATTAGTCTTTCGATTCCTAATTTTTTAAAAATTTCTAAAACAACTACTATACCAATTATTACTAAAAAAATGATAAATAATGTTTTTAATTGTGATATACACCAAACTAATAAATCTGATGAAGGTGCTCCAAAAGGGATTAGTATAGAAGCTTTTCCACTAAATATCCCAGTTAACCCAAAAAACTTATTTAAAAAAAAACAAAAAATAAAGCCTACTAAAAGTCTTAGTAAAACTGTCACACGAATTCGTACTCCAGCTCTTCTACAAATTAATCCCTCTAGAGGCAGTGAATGTGTAAAAAGAAGTAATAACCCCAGAACACTTGCTTGAGCAATTGTAAGATCATTTTCTAAATTCATTCCAGAAAATATAGCTAGACCTGTATAAGGACTAGTTAACATTGTAGTAGTAAATACAATAGCTATCTCTTGAGGAAGTCCTATAAAAAGCATTAAAGGTGACAAAAAATTATTTAAAATTTCAACAAAACCTAATTCCTGAAGAATTTTTACAATGATTATTGTTGGTATCATTATCCTAAATAGTTCATAGGTAATGTAATAAACATTTTTTGAAATTTCTTTTATTTTTTCCATGATAGTTTTAATTCAAAATTAATTTATTTTTGTTAAATAGATCTGATTTGAAAATCACATAAACTATAGCTAAAATGTTAAGAAAATTCCATAAAATACCATTTACAAATGCTAAATAATAAGATTGAGTCAAATCAAAAATTTCTCCAGAAATCCATCCACCCAGTGCCATCCCAACAATAGTAGCTCCTAAAACCAAACCAACTCTTACTCCTGCCTGTTGTAAGGGTAAGTATTTTCTTATTATAATTGCATATGCTGGCACAATTCCACCTTGAGACAAACCAAACATTAATGAGACCATATATAAAGATAATTGACTATTAAAAGGCAAAAAGAAGACTAAAGAAATCATTTGAAGAAAAGATCCCAATAGAATTGTAGGAAGTGGTCCGATTTTATCTGACAAGAAACCAAAAAGTATTCTACTAATCATTCCACTGTATAGCATTACTGCTAAAATTTCTGTTCCGACTTGGAGACCAAAACCATTATCAACACACAAAGCAACCATGTGTACTTGAGGCATAGACATTGCAACACAGCAACATACACCAGCAAACATCAATATTATCTGCAATTGATTGTTTGAAAGCTTAATACTTGGTTCATCTTTCGAAGATATGATATTAACTTCTTCGTTTTGTATATTTTTATAATTTTTTAAAAAACCTAGTATAGGTAACATTGATAACAAACAAAAAATAGAAATCCAAAAATGAGTTGTTCTCCAATCAACAAAATTTAGCACAAAGCTGATTAGTAGAGGCCAACTTGCTCCTGCAACATAATTAGCACTCGCAACAATTGATAAGGCTAATCCCCTTCTGTCGTTAAAAAAATTTGTAATGTCTGCCATTGCCGGACCAAAAAATGCTGCGGCTGCGAAACCCATAAAAACTTGTAAAAATAAAAGATTCCAAAAATAAAGTGAGATTGAATAAAGATAATAAGAAATTATTAAACTTATTGATGCAATTACAATTGGTTTTTTTATTCCGTGTTTATCAAATATTTTTCCTATGATTACGGTTCCAAAACCAAAACCAATCATTGTTGCTGCATACAATAAACTTGACGTTCCTCTATCTACTTTAAATTCCTTCTCTATTTCAGGAATAAAAACAACAACTGACCACATTCCAACAGTTCCTATGATAGCTAAAATAAAAAGTAGAAAGGCCCTAAACCATGAGTGAGTGGAATCATATTGGATCATCACAATTTACCTAAAACACTTTTACTTTAAATACTGACATGAAAAGGGAAATGAAAATTAGACAATACCTTTATCTTTCAAATTTTTAATATCTTCAACCGATAGTTTTAAATGTTGTGTTAAAATTTCATCAGTATGTTCCCCTAATAACGGAGGTGGATGCCTATAAGATACTGGAGTTTCTGTCATTTTTATAGGATTAGCAATTAATTTCAGAGGTTTTTTTCCTGTTTTTGAATGCTTTATCTCTATAATCATTTCTCTAGACAGAACATGAGGATCTTTAAAAACTTCAGATAAATTATTTATTGGTCCGCACCCAATCTTTGCTTCCTCTAAATCTTTTAACCATGTTTCAGAATCTCTTTTTTTTGTAACATTGTTTAAAACTTCTGTCACATATTCCCTGTTAGAAACTCTGGATGCATTAGTCTTAAACCTTTCATCCTCAAGCAAGTTTTCTTCATTTGCTAATTTACAGAACCTTTCAAAAGTAGGATCATTTCCTATTGAAAGAACTATATATCCATCAGAAGTTGGCATAACTTGATAGGGCACTATATTTGGATGCTGATTTCCAAGCCTTTGAGGATTTTTATCTGTAGAAAGATAGTTCATACCTTGATTAGCTAACCACGCAACATGAGTGTCAAGCATTCCAATATCAATAAACTGACCTTTGCCAGTCTCTACTTGATGTTTTACTCCAGCAAGAATACCCACTGATGCGAACATTCCTGCCATCAAATCGCCAATAGGCACTCCAACTTTCATTGGTTCACCA
>CACAMV010000055.1 GCA_902533695.1 uncultured SAR116 cluster alpha proteobacterium | reverse complement strand
AAAGTTGATTTATGTAAAAAGAAAAAATTGATTATTTTTTAACCTAGTACTGACATACTACTATCTTTATTAACTTCTCTATTTCTTGAAAAAAAACTTAAATTTATTTTACGTTTAATATGTTTTAAATTCAGATCTAAAGGGTTGCTATCATGATCATTACCATTTTCACAATACTCAATTAAGTTACTCATTAAAACTCCTGCCACAGGGGCATTTTTAAATTGATTACCACTGGTACCTATTGCCATGTAATAACCAGGTAAATCCGATTTGTCATAAATTGGTATCCAATCATCTGAAACATCATATAAATCTACAACACCTCGAATAGAAGATGAAATTGGTAAATCAGGATATCTTTGAGCTTGTCTTAAAACTTGCGCATTCCATTGTTCAGAAAAATTTTTGTCCCAGTTATCTGGGTCAACAAATATTTTTTTATCACATTCAGGTTCCTCACCACCTATTAAAATATTGTTGCCAGTTTCTGGTCTACTATAACATCCTATGTCACTATCAGAAATAACAAATCCATCTTTTTCAAAATTAAAATTTACAGGGGAAGGAACATGGCAAACCTCAACTTTTAATGCTTTTGTTTTTATTTTATTTAAATTATCTATACCAGCTAATTTATTAATTTTCATTGAATGTGGACCAGCAACATTAACAATAACATTTGAAAAAATTTCTTTTCCATTTGACAAAACAACACCAGAAGCCCTTCCATTTCTTTTTATTATTTTTATAACATTACTATTAAATATAAAATTTCCTCCCTTTTTTTCAGAAGCATATTGTAAATTACGAGTAGCCAATTGAGGATCCGTTACATAACCACCATTTGGAAAAAAAACAGAACCATTTAGAACTTTATTATTATGAATACCAAATTCATCATCATTAACACTTTTTACAGGAGAATATTGATGAACATCTGCAATCGGTAGGATAGACTTAATTTTTTCTGCCTCCCACAATTCATATGGAATATCTAATTGTTTAGCTAAATTGATAATTTTTTTTAAATAATTATTTTGTTCAGTTTTATAAATCATACATCCACAATTTATATAACGAGATAGATCTCTTGCATTACAGTTTTCTAAATATTTTGACCAATTTTTCCAATAATGATAACCTTCATAAGCCATAGCACATCCTTCAAAAGTAGAGTAATATACCCTAATAATTGCACAAGATGTTGAGGTGCTTCCATAACCAGATGCTGGATTTTTATCAATATTCAAAACTTTCCATCCTTTTTTAGAAAGTTCAAAACCGATAGCACAACCAATAATTCCAGCACCTATGATTATTACATCGTATTTATTCTTCATTTTTTACCATATTTGTATTAAATATATTAACATTTATACAAAACCTTAAGATCTTGCCATTTATTAATACACTCCAAAGTTTCATCAAAAGATCTAACATTTAGTTTGCCGTTTTCCCAAATAGGTATACCGTCTAATTTTATAGTATGATTTGCAATCATCCAGCAAATTTCACCTGGCGCATAATTTCCACAAGTATGAAAATGAAGATATTTCGGACTTGCAAAAATAGTATTTGACCATCTATCAGGATTTTCATCAACCGCATTATTATAAATTATTCCAGGATGTATACCTGCATGCCAAGAATGGACAACATTTTTATTTATATTAAATAATTTCGAAACATATTCATAATGATTTTTTACCAAAGATAATTAATAATATTTATTTTATAAAATGAACAAAATATTTTTTGAAGAAAAAATTAAGATTTTAATATATCATGTCAATTTGGGGTAGTATATTTGGTGGAATTATTGGCTTTTCACTCGGTGGACCTTTAGGGGCGCTATTAGGATCTTTTGTTGGAAATAAAATTAGTTCAACAAGGAACTCTAGAAAATATAATAAATTTCAAAATAATCAGCAGGTTTTTGCATTATCTTTGATTATTTTATCTGCTAAATTAAGTAAAGTTGATGGCCATGTAAGTAAAGAAGAATTAAATGCTATTAGAGAAAAATTGAATATACCTGAAAATGAAATTGATCAAGTTTCAAAAATTTTTAATAAAGCAAAAGAGGAACCTCACAGTTTTGAACCATATGCAAAGCAAATATCAGAAATATATTTTAACAATAAAAATTTACTAGAAGAAGTTGTAAACATTTTGTTTTATATAGCAGAATCTGATGGAACTGTAAGTTCTGCTGAGTTGAAAATGATTAAAAAAATTGCATTTATTTTTGGATTAAGTGACTTTCAATTCAAAAGTATTTTAGAATCAAGAAAATCTGACGGAGAACTAAACCCTTATATTGTTTTAGGAAGTTTGCCGGATGATAGTTTAAATGAGATTAGAAAAAAATATATTAAACTATCAAAAGCAAATCATCCTGATTTGTTAATTAGCAAAGGTCTTCCAGAAGAGGTCATAAATGAAAGTAAAAAAAAGATGCGAGCTATAAACTCTGCATGGGATAAAGTTCAGAAATTAAGAGCAAATTGAGCAGATTTTATTAATTTAAAAAATTAAAAAAATACTATTTTTATATTTTCAAATTAATTTTAGCTTTTGATAGTTAATTCTTTTATTGAAGTTATTATTACTATTAGAAAAAATATAATAGAACTAAAAACAACAATTGTCGGGCCAGAAGGTAAGTCTATAAAAATTGATAACATTATTCCCCCAATTACAGAAAAAACACCAATTAATGGAGAAATGATTGCCATTCCCTCAGGAGTTGATACTAATCTTCTGGCTGATGCAGGTGGGATGATTAACATTGAGGAAATCAAAAGTAGGCCTATTGTCTGAATTGAAATTGAAACGACCAAAGTTATTAGACCAACAAGTATAAAATTTATAAAAAAAGTATTAATTCCTTCTACTTTTGCAAGATCCTCACTTACTATAGTTAGTAATATAGATGACCAATTAAAGAATATAAGTAAAATTATTACTAAACCACCTAGATACATATACCATAAATCATTCAATGTTACTGTCAAAATATCACCAAACAAAAACGCATGTAAATCTATTCTTATTACATTATATGAAATAACTATTATACCTAAAGAAAGTGTAAAATGTGCAAGTACACCTAGTAAAGAATCAGTAGAGAATACTTTTATTTTGTTTAGACATAATAAAATAAACCCAAAGCTTAAACAAATCAGAATAATTCCAAGGTTTGTTCCTAATCCCAAAACAATTCCGAGGCCAACGCCAAGCAAAGAGCTGTGAGCTAAAGATTCACCAAAGTATGCCATTCTTTTCCAAATCACAAAGCATCCAACTACACCACCAACTATTGCAATAGCTACGCCAGCTAAAATTGCTCTTATAATTAATGGATCTAAAATTTCCATAAATTTTACTTATTATGTTTTGAAAGGAATTTTTCATGATCGTGGTCATGACTATGTTGGTAAAAAGACATCATTTTAGACATGTCTTTACCAAATAATGATATAAATTCAGGTTCTTTTGTAATTTCCTGCGGTTTCCCAGAACAAC
>CACAMV010000054.1 GCA_902533695.1 uncultured SAR116 cluster alpha proteobacterium | reverse complement strand
TTAATGATAATATTTATGATGAATTACAAGTTGGCTCTTATGCATTTATGGATTCACATTACACATCAATAGAAAGAGAAAATTCCGATAAGCCAACTTTTGAAAATTCATTATTTATTTTAACAAGTGTTATGTCAAAAACTAGCAAAAATATTGCTGTTGTTGATGCAGGTTTAAAGTCTCAATCAATTGATAGCGGTTTACCTAAAGTATATAAGGAAAAAGATTTGATATATACTAAGTGTTCTGATGAACATGGTATAATTAAGGATAAAAATAACAAATTGAGTATTAATGACAAGTTATTGCTTATTCCAGGACACTGTGATCCAACTTGTAATCTACATAATTGGTACGTTATCATTGAAGATAATTTGGTTGTAGATCTTTGGCCAGTTTCTGCAAGAGGATATAGTTTTTAAATAGGGGGAAGACATGCCTAAAGCTGCAGTAATTTATAATAAAGGGGGACCGGATGTATTTAAATGGGAAGAAGTTGATATTTTAAACCCTAAATGTAAGGAAGTAAAAATAAAAAATACAGCAATTGGTGTAAATTTTGTTGATTTGTACCATAGGAATGGGACACCCCATCCATGGGCTGTACCCGACTTGCCATTGGTACTAGGTTTTGAAGGTGTTGGTTATATAAAAGAAATTGGATCCAAAGTAAAAAATTTTTCATTGGGCGATCGTGTTGCATACGCATTACCCCCTCATGGTGCTTATAGCGAAGAAAGGTTGTACCCGGAAGCAAAATTACTTAAAGTACCTAGTTTTTTGTCTCGATTTAATGATGAAGATATTGCTGCGGTTATGTTAAAAGGGTTAACCGCACAGTATTTACTGAAAAGAACTTATAATGTTCAAAAAGGTGAAACAATTTTAGTTCATGCAGCAGCTGGAGGTATGGGGCTTATACTGTGTCAATGGGCAAAATATTTAGGTGCAACCATTATTGGAACAGTTAGTTCTGAAGAAAAAGCTCAAAAAGCATATGATTCTGGCGCAGATTATGTAGTTATTCATAAAAAGGAAAGTTTTCTTAAAAAAGTATTAGAAATTACTGATGGAGTTGGATGCTCAGTCGTTTATGAATCTATAGGTAAGGATACTTTTCGTGAGTCAATAGAATGTTTAAGAAAAATGGGTATGTTAGCTTGTTATGGTCATGCTTCCGGTCCACCTGATCCAGTTGATGTTATTGAGTTAGGCTCAAAGGGTTCATTGTTTTTGACAAGACCTGCTATAATGCATTATATGTCTAAAAGAGAAGATCTCGTTGCTAGTGCAAAAGATCTTTTTAATGTACTTTCTTTGGATGTCATTAAACCAAATATAAATCAAAAGTTTCCACTTTGTGATGTTGGCAAAGCTCATAAATTTATTGAAGAAAGAAAAACTACTGGTTCAACTGTTTTAATTCCATAAGACAACTTACTTTTTTGATTTTCTTGCCACAAAATTAGTATTTGACAATCTATGAGATAACGTTCTAATCAATCCTTGGATAAAAGGTGGGCTTTGATTAATCATTTTTTTCATTTCATTTTTTTCAATTTTAAGTAGCTCTACAGGTGTCATGGATTTGATGCTTGCTGACCTTAAAGAGTCGTTAATTATTCCAATTTCACCAAATACTTCATTTTCAGCAAGTGTAATATCTGGTTTTGCCCCCTCATTTTCATAAGTTAGAGAGAAAAAAACTCCTACTTGACCTTTTAAGATCACATATGCACAATCACTTGCTTCACCGATCTTTAAGATGAATTGATTTTCTTCTACTTTAATTTTTTTCATTTGATTTAATTTTTTTTATCATAACATTATTCTTTAATATAATTTAACAAAAATTGTCTAAAAAATTAATGATAATCAGTTTATTTTTTTTTTAACAAATATTTATGTTCACCTTCAAATACAACTTTTTTTTTTTGATTTTTTATTATTGCTTTCATACAAATAACACCAGTAGTCTTTTGAGGGATTAATTCTATAATTTCTAAGGAGGGATATAATGTATCATCTAAATAAACTGCATTTAAAAACTTTCCACTAATTTCAATCATTCCTATTAGGCTTTGTCTTATTTCTGACGGAAAATTTCCAGCACCAGCTGCTGTTTGTGACATTACTTGCATTCCATGCGCTAACATATTTTTATGACCTTTGCTTTTGCAAAATTCTTTGTCGTAATGAATAGGATCATTATCTCCGGATACTCCTTGAAACATTGAAAAAACTCCACTCGTTTGTGTTCGAGAAGGTAATTCATATTTCTCTCCAATTGTAAAATCTTCAAAATATCGACTTACTTTCATTTTTTAAACTTTATAAAAATTTTTGAAACATTTTTTAATAAACATTACTAATTATTTGTAATAACCTATGATATCGCCCTCGGTAGTTACTCCTAGACCATTAATAGATCTATTAACATAATTGAAATAACAGATTATTTGATTGGCTTCTAAAATTTCACCATCAGTTAATCCAGTTTTTTTGAGTTTTTCAAAGTCAGATTTATTCATTTTATTAGGACTAATTGTAAGTTTTTCTGCATAGCTTAGTATTGCTGAATATTTTTTATCAAACACATTTTCTGGTTTTTTCTGTTTTAATGCATTTTCAATTTTGTCAGTTTTCTTTTTGTTACCAATTAGATGGCATGCATTTTTCCAGTGGTTTTCTATAGAATAAGTGCAATTATTTAAGATCGAAACATATGAACTTATTATTTCTTGAAACCACTTAGGAATTGTGTTTTTAGCATCATGGAGTACCGACTTGTATAATACCATATGACCTTTCATAGTACTAGGTCTTAAAGAGTGGACACGAAGGACATTATCAACAGTGTTATGCGGCGTTTTAGCCATGTTCAGAGCTTTTTTTAATTCCGCATCTGCATCATCATCATTTATCATTTTTATCCATGCTGACATAAATTCTCCAGTTTAAAGATAAAGAATTATGGATAAAGGACATAAAAATTATGTCCTTTTACATTTATAACCCCCATTTTTTAGCAGTTTTTTTAAAAAAGCCTTTTGCTGTTTTAATTTTAATCCAATGATTAACAAAATTAATCCATACTTGATCATTTTGAGGTAATAACATTGCTAATGGAGTTGGGTTTCTAGGGGAATCAATTTTTATTTCTTTTACGTTAGAGTACTTTTCTTTTAAAGTTGATCCCTCAAGATTAGAAGTTACAAAAACATCTGATCTACCTGCTAGCACTTCTTGATATCCCCTAGCAGGAGCCTCAACACTTTTAATAGTAGCTTTTGGGAACCAAGACTTCACCATTGGTTCCATCGCAGTTCCAAGAGTGGTTGCAACTTTAACTCCAGATTTGTTTATAGATTCCCAACCATCAAATTTTTTAAATTTATCATCTGTAGTAAAAGGTTTGAAGTTTACTGAAAGATAACTTTCAGAAAAACCAGCTGCTTTCATTCTTGATGTCTTAATTGATGCAGATCCAGTAATATGATATTTTCCTGCCACAACCCCATTTACTATAGTTTTCCAATCTGTAGGAACAAACTCAATTTCCACGCCCATATCTTTTGCTAATTCGCTCATGATATCTATATCATAACCTTTATACTTATTTGTTGCG
>CACAMV010000053.1 GCA_902533695.1 uncultured SAR116 cluster alpha proteobacterium | reverse complement strand
ATGACCTACTTTTTTTTCCTTCAACGATTTTGAGATAAAATTCACTATTTCCCTAGACGTTACGCCTACCTGCTTGTCGACAAGCAACCATCCATTAATAGTTTTCAATTTTTTCTCAAATTTAATTGATTTAATATTTTATCAATTTTTTGTGAATACTCAGCACTAGTGTCAGAATAAAATTTTATATTGGGTAAAAATTTTAAATTTAATTCTTTAAATAATTTTTTGTGAAAAAAAAATTTTTTTTTATTTAAATTATCTATAATGTTGGACTTGTCCTCTTCATTTAAAGTTGATACAAATACTTTTGCATTTTTAAAATCTGGACTTATATCTACATCAGTTATAGATATAACTTTATTTTTGGAGATTTGAAAATTAATATCCTCTCGAATCAAGATAATAGAGATTAATTGTCGAATTTTCTCTCCAATTTTTAACTTTCTATGTGAAAGAGTTTTTGAATGGCGATTCATATAAATTCTATTATATTATTATGTTAATGTTTTTTTTATCTCTTTAATTTCATAACATTCCATAACATCACCAATTTTAATATCATTAAAATTTTCAAGTCCCATTCCGCACTCCAGGCCTTCCTTAACTTCTTTGACCTCATCCTTGAATCTTTGCAAAGTCTTTAATTTTCCTTCATGAATAACAGTACTATCTCTCAAAAGTCTAAAACTACATCCCTTTTTAATAACACCTTCGGTAACATTGCATCCAGCAATCTTACCAACTTTTGAAATACTAAATACCTGTTTTATCTCAGCATAACCTATAAATAGCTCCTGTAAATCTGGGTCTAACATTCCTGAAAGTATTTGTTTCACATCCTCTATTAGTTCATAAATTATTGAATGATATCTTATTTCCGTAGCTTCTCTTTTAGCCTGTTCTCTAGCTTGAGGAATTGCTCTTACATTAAAACCTAAAACTAAAGCCGATGAAGCTGAAGCTAATGATATATCAGACTCATTAATTGGACCAACTAAACCTGATAAAATTTTTACATTTACGCTCTCATCACCCAGTTTGTTCAAAGCTACTTTTATAGCTTCTAAGGACCCATGAACATCAGTTTTAACAACAACTGGTAATTCATTAACATCTCCAGATTTAATATCAGCCAACATTTGCTCAACTGAGCCCCTATTGGTTAAAGCTGCTTCTTTTTCTCTAAATTTTCTTGATCTATATTCTGCTATCTCTCTTGCCCTGGCATCACTTTCTACTACATTTGCTATTTCACCAGACATAGGAACACCTGATAAACCTAAAACCTCTATCGGTGTAGATGGCTTGGCAAACTCAACTTTTAGTCCGAGATCGTTAATAAGAGCTCTAACTTTTCCGCTTTGAGATCCAACAACAATAATATCTCCTACTTTCAATGTCCCCGATTTAACAAGAAGCGTAATGACAGGACCTTTTCCTTTTTCTAATTTAGATTCTATTACTATCCCTTCTAAAGAAGATTCTGGATCACTTTTTAATTCTAAAATCTCGGATTGCAATTCAATAGATTCAATTAATTCATCTAGACCCAAAGATGTTTTAGCTGAAATATTTATGCATTGTACTTCACCGCCCATTTCCTCAGGTATTAAATCATGTTGTAATAACTGATTACGAATTTTTTGTGGATCTATATCCGGTTTATCACATTTATTTACAGCAACAATTATCGGAACAGATGCCGCCTTAGCATGTTTTATTGCTTCAATAGTTTGTTTATTAATTCCATCATCTACAGCTACTACTAAAACAACAATATCTGTCAAGTTTGCACCTCTTGCCCTCATTTCTGAAAATGCTTCATGACCTGGAGTATCAATAAAAGAAATAAGATTACCACTTTTTGATGTGATCTGATATGCACCTATGTGTTGGGTGATTCCCCCAGCTTCATTATCAGCAACTTTAGTTTTTCTTAAAGCATCTAAAAGAGAAGTCTTCCCATGATCAACATGTCCCATAATGGTTACAACTGGTGGGCGTCTAACTAACAAATCTGAATTTATAGGTTTTTTTACTAAATCAATTTCTATATCAGAATCTGAAACACGTTTAACCTTGTGCCCAAACTCCGAGGTTATTAACTCTGCAGTATCTGCGTCAACTACTTGGGTTGCTGTAGCCATTATGCCATTTTTTAACAACTCCCTAACCACATCAGCTGTTTTTTCAGACATCCTGTTAGCCAACTCAGAAACCATAATTGTATCAGGTATTATTACTTCTCTAATTTGCTTAATTGCTGTCACATTTGTTTCAGCTTGCATCCTTACTTTTTCTCTTCTTCGCTTAATAGAAGCAAGCGACCTAACACGAATATTTTCACTTTCCAGAGCACGGGCAATTGTTAACTTACCTTGTCTTTTTTGATCATATCCTTTATGCAAAGTTTTTTTGACATTTTCTTTAAAAGCTTCTTTTTCAAATGTTTTTTTCGTACTTTTAAAGCTTTCCTCCGTCTTTTCAGGTTTCACAGATTTAAATTCATTATTTCTATTTTTCAAAAATTCATTATTACTTCTGTTTTCTACTTCATTGTTAGTTGGAATGTTTTTGTTTTCTTCATCCTTTTTTATTCCATCATTTGTATCAATTGATTTTGTCTCTGCTTGGGCAGCAGTTTTAGCTAAACCCTCCTTCAAAATCTTACTCCTTGATGAGATTTGTTCTGCGCTTAGGCTTAAATTAGTATCGTTTGATTTATTTAATAAATTATCTCTTGCTTCACTAGTTCGTTTTACTCTTTTAACTTCAACCTGAACTGTATTCCTTCCAGAACGTGAACTGGTTGTAATGCTGTTTCCAACCCTCGGATTAACAGGGGTTTTTAAACTCAACTTACCTTCAAAAGTTAAACTTAACTTCTTTCTTTCCCCTGAATTTTTTTCTTTCATTTTCTGTCCTAAATAAAATTTAGTCTATGTATCATCTTCTGATTCAAACCAATGTTGTCTAGCTGCCATAATAACTTGGCCGGCCTCATCCTCATTGCTAAAAACTTCTTTGCCTAACAAATTTAACAATTCTTCACTATCTAGTTCAGCCAAGTCATCTAATGTCTTGATATCATTTTCTGCCAAAGTCAAAATATTTTTTTTCAATAAACTTTCAAATTCATATAAATCTTTTTTAACTTTTAACTCTTTAAGTTTTTTTTCAATTAAATCGTTTTCCATCTTCACAAAGCTTTGTGCTCTTGATTGCAATTCTTTTGCTAAATCATCATCAAACCCTTCAATATTGATCAATTCATCAAGATTAGATTGAGCAATATCTTCAACACTTGTAAATCCCTCTGCAACCATTAAATGTGCTATTACATCATCCACATCTAAAGTATCAATAAAAACCTTTGTCCTTTCATTTATCTCCTCTTGTCTTCGCTCAGAGTCCTCTGTTTCAGTAAACACATCAATATACCAATTTGTTAATTCAGATGCCAATCTAACATTTTGTCCTCTTCTTCCAATTGCTAATGATAATTGATCGTCGGGCACTATAACATCCATCCTTTTTGCATCTTCATCCATAACTACTTTTGATGGTACTGCAGGTGCTAATGAATTTATTACAAATGAAACAGTGTCTTCTGACCAAGGAATAATTTCTATTTTTTCTCCTTGCAATTCATTGACAACTGCTTGGACTCTAGAACCCCTCATCCCTACACAAGCTCCCACAGGGTCTATAGCTGTATCTTTAGAAAAAACACTGATTTTAGCTCTACTTCCTGGTTCACGGGCAACACTTTTAATTTCAATTATACCATCATAGATTTCAGGGACTTCTTGTATAAATAAAGTCTT
>CACAMV010000052.1 GCA_902533695.1 uncultured SAR116 cluster alpha proteobacterium | reverse complement strand
GTGATGAAATTTATCATGGGATAGAGTATGAAAATAAAGCCATCAGCGCACTTCAAATTACAGATGAATGCTATGTAATCAATTCATTTTCAAAGTACTTTTCAATGACGGGATGGAGAATTGGCTGGATGGTTGTGCCTGAATCTCATATCCGTCAAATAGAAAGACTTGCCCAAAATATGTTTATTTGTGCACCTCATGCCAGTCAAGTGGCAGCACTTCACGCTTTAGATTGTGATGAGGAGTTGAACAAAAATTTAGATGTTTATAAGAAAAACAGAGAATTAATGAAAAAGGGGCTTGCAGAAGCAGGGTTTACAAAAATTTCTCCACCAGATGGAGCTTTTTACATATATGCTGATATAGGTGAATTTAGTAATGATAGTCTAGAGTTTACAAAATTAGTTTTGAAAGAAGCAAAAGTTGCAATTACTCCAGGATTGGATTTTGATCCTGCCAGAGGTAATTCAACAATTAGGTTTTCATATGCAAGAAGCACAAAAGATATCATTGAAGGTTTAGAAAGGTTACAAAATTTTATGAAAAAACATAAATTTGTATAATTTTTGAAATTTTAAAATGATAAAAAGTAAATCCATTTTTATTGGCGGTATTTGGCATGAAACAAATACTTTCTCTACAAAAAAAACTTACATTAAGGATTTTAAATCATACCAATGGCATGAAGGTCAAAATATGATTAAAAAAAATCTTAAGACAAATACAGAGATTGGTGGTTTTTTAGATATTTTTAATCAAAAAGGGTTTAGAATTCAACCATCCCTTTTTGCTGCTGCAGTTCCAAGCGGTATAGTTACAAAAAAAACCTTTTTAAAAATTGTAAAAATAATTTTATCTAATTTAGACAAAGATGATATTGACGGGGTGGCTTTAGCTCTTCATGGAGCTCTAGTTGTTGAAGGTATAGATTTACCGGAACACTTCTTGATAAAAAAAATAAAAAATAAGCTAAAGAAAAATATTCCCATTGTTGCCACTTTTGATCTCCACGCAAACCTTTCTTTAGAATTATTTCAGATATGTGACATGCTTATTGGTTATGATACTTTTCCTCATATAGATATGGGCGAGAGAGGTAAAGAAGCAGCAATGTTTTTATGTAAAATGATAGAAACAGAAATAAAACCTAAAAAATATTTTAAAAAAATACCTTTACTTACTGTTCCTCAAATGCAGTCAACCAATGAATTTCCAATGAAAGAAATTATGGAAACAGTTTTTAAATCTGAACAAAAAAAAGATATAGAATTGATTTCTGTTTCTCCAGGCTTTCCTTATTCTGACATTAAAGATTTAGGTATTACTGTTACTGGGTATGGTTTAAACTCAAAAACTCTTAATCAAGAATGTGACAATTTAGTAGATCAAATATTTAAGCATAAAAATAACTTTTCTCCTCAATTTTTAACTATAAAAGAGCTTGATAAGAAATTATTAAACTTCAAGAAATTAAAAAAACCTATCGTGATAGCGGATCCATCAGATAATGTTGGGGGAGGCGCTTTAGGTAATAACATTGAAATATTAGAAATTTTAGTAAAAAAAAAATTATCTGGCACAATTGTAATTTGGTCACCGTTTCTTAAAAGAAAAAAATATAAAGATAAATTTTTTGATGATTATGTCGGTTCAAACCAAATTAAAAATGGTAGAAAATTAATTAAAATAAAAGGAGAAATAATACTTAACAAACAAAATTTCTCATATGTTAGAGATGGTTTATACATGACAGGACAATATGTAAATATGGGAAATGTATTAGTTGTCGAGACAAAATTTAATTTGAAAATAGTGTTGACCGAAAACAGGGTAATGCCTTTTGATGATAAACATATTAAAGTTTTGGGCATTGACCCAAAGAAAGAAAATATAATAGTTACAAAATCTGGATCGGCATGGAAAGTAGCATTTGGTGAAATTGCTAAGACTATTTATAATGTTGATACCAATGGAATATGCTCTTCAAATTTAAAAAAATATAAATATTTTAAAATAAACGTTAAAAAATTTTGGCCATTAAATGATTAATATATTAAGCTTCATTATCACTTTATCAATTATATTGTTTAATTTGTTTTAAGAAAATTAATATTCGATAATAATTTGATAATATAAAAACATTCAATTATTATAATTTAAATCATTAAGAGATTATAAAATGAAACCAACTTTAGTAATTTTAGCTGTAGGTCTATCTCCTTCAATGATAGGAAAGAACACTCCAAATTTATTAAGTATTGTAAAAAAAGGAGGTATGGCGTCATTGTCAACTATTACTCCAGCAGTAACTTGCTCTGTTCAATCTACATTGCTCACTGGATTGATGCCTTCAAATCATGGCATTGTAGGAAACGGATGGTATTTTAGAGATCTTTCTGAAGTTTTGTTGTGGAGACAACCTAACCAATTGGTTCAAGGCGAAAAAATATGGGAGGCAGGCAAAAAGAAAAATTCAAACTTTACATGTGCAAAAATGTTTTGGTGGTATAATATGTATTCTTCAGCTGACTGGAGCGCTACACCAAGACCTATGTATCCTGCGGATGGAAGAAAAATACCAGATCATTATACATATCCACATGAATTAAGAGATGAGCTGGATGAACAGTTTGGAAAGTTTCCTTTGTTTAAGTTTTGGGGTCCTTTAGCAGATATAACTTCCAGCGAGTGGATCACAAAAGCAACAAATTTTGTTATGTTAAAATATAATCCTACTCTTACATTAACTTATTTACCTCATTTAGATTATAACTTACAACGATTAGGTCCTGATCTTGAAAATCTGATAATTAAAAAAGATTTAAGTGAGATTGATGCGCAATGTGGAATTCTAATTGAAACAGCTAAAAAACAAAAACGAGATATAATAATAGTTTCAGAATATGGCATTACACCAGTTGATGATGCTATACACATAAATAAATTTTTAAGGAAAGAAGGTTTTATCAATGTAAGAAATGAAATGGGTAAAGATGTTTTTGATCCTGGTGCGTCAAGGGCTTTTGCCATGGTTGATCATCAAATTGCTCATGTATATGTTAAGAATACAAAAGATATATCTGTAGTTAAAAACTTAATAAGCAGTATAAAAGGTATAGACAAAATTTTAGGAGAGACTGATAAAAAAAAATATGGCTTAAATCATCCTCGCTCAGGTGAATTAATACTTATTTCTGAGCCTTCAAAGTGGTTTAGCTATTATTATTGGCTAGATGATTCTAAAGCCCCAGATTATGCAAGAACAGTAGACATTCATCGTAAACCAGGTTACGACCCTGTAGAATTATTTTTTGATCCAGATTTAAGTTTTCCAAAGTTAAGATCATTTGCTAAATTATTAAAAAGAAAATTAGGTTTTCGTAATTTACTTGATGTTATTTCTTTAAAAGATACAAAAATTGTTAAAGGATCTCATGGTAGAGTTACTGATAACCCTAATCATGGTCCACTTGTAATAACTTCTAGGGCTGAATTGCTTACTAAAAAGAAATTAAAAGCTACTGATTTTAAAGAATTTGTTCTTGATCATATTTTTTTATAAGATTATGTGCCTGGGATAAACTTTTGAAATAAAATGGTTAAAACAAAACATAATACTGACAACAATGCTAAATTAAAATTACCTTGAATGGCTATTAAAAGACCATCAAATAAAGAAATTCCAGCAATTAAAATAATTACAGATTTTTTAATATCTTCTTTTTTCCTTCGGAAAAGAAAAAATAAAGCAAGAAATGTGGATATTGTAAACATTAATAAAAATGGAAAAATTGTTAAATTATTAATTGCATTTATTGATCCGAAAATAATTGGAGAAAATAAAAAACATAAAGGCCAAAGA
>CACAMV010000051.1 GCA_902533695.1 uncultured SAR116 cluster alpha proteobacterium | reverse complement strand
GTTAAAGTTATTTCATGCAAGGAGAAATAAAAAGAAAAATTTTTATCACTGGTGGTAATGGATTTTTGGGAAGTTCACTTGTAAAAAAAATGTTGATAAATGGACACAAAGTTATTTCATATGATAATAACTTCAGAGGTGATGTAGACAAATTTAATAATTCTCATAAAAATTTAGAAATAATTTTTGGTGACATAAGAGATAAAAATTCAATCGTTAATGGGATGAAAGGTTGTGACACTGTATTTCATTTAGCCTTTATTAATGGGACAAAATATTTTTATGAAAATCCGTCTTTAGTCCTGGATGTAGGTGTCAAAGGTTCCATTAATACTCTTGAGGCAGCTATTGAAAATAAAGTTAAATCTTATATTCTCGCATCTTCCTCAGAAATATATTGTGAGCCTTCAATAATACCTACCAGTGAAAATGAAAGAGCTATAATACCTGATCTTAAAAATCCACGATTCAGTTATTCTGGAGGAAAAATAATAAGTGAGTTGTTAACTTTGAATCTTTTAAGAAATACTAAAGTAAGAGAGATTGTTTTCAGACCACATAATATATTCGGACCTGAAATGGGTTTTGAACATGTTATACCTGAACTAATGAAAAAAATTTTTTTAAGTTCAAATCGTTGGACAAATAAAAAAATTGAAATCTCTATTCAAGGCACTGGAGAAGAAACTAGAGCATTCTGTTATATTGACGATGCCATTGAGCAACTAATGGTTATTGATCAGAAAGGATTAAAAAGCGAAATATATAATGTAGGAATGGAAAATGAAATATCTATTAAAGAATTAATAAATGAAATTTCTAAGATACTAAATATTAAAATTTTATTTAATAAAGGAAATTCCAGATTAGGAGCTACAACTAGAAGGTGTCCACAAATGTCTAAGATCAAAAAATTAGGATTTAATTTGTCAAATTCTTTTGAAAATGGCTTAAAAAATACCGTTCATTGGTATAAAAATTATTATACAAATCATTAATTTTGTAATTATGTATAAAAACAAAAAAATATTAGCAATTATACCAGCTCGAGGCGGTAGTAAGGGTATACCAAAAAAAAACTTACAGAAGATTAAAGGAATACCTTTAGTTTGCTTAGCAGGTCTTTGTGCAAAGAGCATTAATCAGATTGATAGAGTTGTCATATCTACTGATTGTGATGAAATTTCATCTGTTTCAAAAAAATATGGTTTGGATGTTCCTTTTAAAAGACCAAAAAGTATTTCTAACAACTCATCAAAAGACATTGATGTGTTAATTCATGGGTTAGTTGAAACTGAAAAAATTGATAAAATAAAATATGATATAATAGTATTCCTTCAACCAACTTCTCCGTTAAGAACGCCCAAACAAGTTTTTAATTGTGTTAAATTATTAATCGAAAAAAACTATGACACAGTTTGGTCAGTATCAAAAACCCCTGATAAATTTCATCCTTTCAAACAATTAAAAATTAATGAAAAAAAATCTTTAAATTATTATTTGTCAGAGGGCAATAAAATGTTGCCAAGGCAATTGCTTAAACCAAGTTATCATGTCAATGGAATAGCTTATATTTTAACTAGAGACTGTATAATTAAACAAAAATCCAGACTAGGACATAAAACTGGAGCTTATTTGATAAAAGAAAAATACGCTAACATTGATACTAATGAAGATCTCATAGAAATTAGAAAATACTTAAGTAAAGTTCGTAAAAAAAATTAAAAATTATTTTTTAAATTGCACTGTAAGACGAAATTTTTGATAAGATTTTACAATTCAAAAAAAATTTGACCTATTAAAAAACTATGTTAAAAAAAGTAATTTCTTATGTTAAAACATACGTTTTTTTAATTAAAGTTTAAGATGTTTTTAAATAATAATAAAAAAGTTGTCATGGGAGTTATAGGCCATGATATCCACTCTGTATCAAATATTTTAATGCAACAGGCATTAAAAAACTCAGATTATGATGTGTTAAATTTGGGTGTAGAAACCCAACCAAATTTTTATAAAGATGCTATAATAGAATTTGGTGCAGATGTACTGCTAATTAGTAGTCTTAATGGTGAATGGAAATATTGGATACCAAAATTAAAAAAATCTTTAAGCCTTCTAAAAACGAAACCCATATTATATCTTGGCGGGAATATATTAAGTTTAAACAGACGAGAAAGTGAATTAGAATTATTTAAAATTCAAAACTATGGGTTTAAAAGAATTTTTGATAGAAACAAAAACTTTGATTATTTTTTAAATTGTTTAGAGAAAGACTTAAATGAAGACGCCGAGTAATTTTTTTCTAAAATCAAGAAAAGAAATTTTAAAACACAAATATCTAAAAAACCTTAAATTTGAAGATACAAGTATTTATTTAAACTCATTAAAAAAATCAAAATTTTCTGTTAACAAGTATGAAGATTTTGATAGACCTTTAATTCAGCCACGGGGGGGATATTCTAACATTAACAAACAACAGAAATTGAATATTGAATTAGAAAAATCTGGAGCCGATTTAATCCCTCTAACAATTGATAGTTTCACTAGATTAAACGACTATGAAAGTGTTAATAAAGTATTAATTAAAGAAAAACAATTAAATAAAGAAATCTTAAATGGATACCCGCTTGTAAATCATGGCTATGAAAAAACACGTGCAATTTTAAACAAGGTAAATAATCCTATTAGTTTAAGACACGGAACACCAGATGCAAGATTATTAGTCGAACATGCCTTAGCATCTGGTATCACAGATATTGAAGGTGGTGGTTTATCTTATAGTTTGCCATATTCAAAAAAAATGCCAATTGAAAAATCATTAATGTTTTGGGGATATGTTGATGAATTATGTGCTTTTATGTCAGGAGAAAAAAAAGAGATTATGAGAGAATCATTTGGAGTTTTAACAGCTACTTTGGTGCCTCCATTAATAATCGTTATTGTTGAAATTTTAGAACTTCTAATGTCAGCACAAAAAGGAACCAAAGCTTTTATGTTAACGTTTGCCCAAACTGGTTCACTTGTTCAAGATATTATTATAGCAAATGTATTAAGGATGATTAGCAAAAAATATCTATCAAAATACAATTTCAGTCTTAAAGCCCTCAAACTTGGTTATCATCATTGGATGGGACCATTTCCAAACAATTTTGATAAATCAAATGCTTTAATAGTTCAAGGAACATTTAACGCAGCATTAATTAAAGCAGATAAAGTAATTATTAAAACTAAATTTGAATCTCACTCAATACCAACAATCGAAGCAAATTGTGAGGCCACCAAAACTGTAAAATATATATTAGATATTTTCAAAATAAAAGATACATTAACAAATGATGAAATTTTAATTGAAACAAACAACCTATTTGAACAAGCAGAAAGTGTATTAGAAATTATACTTAAAAATAAACAAACAATAGATATTATAGATGTTTGTGATGCCGTTAATGAAGGTTATATAGATATTCCCTTTTCGCCCCACCCACAAAACAAAAATAAAGTTAGAACATATAGAGACCACTATGGAATGATAAGATTTGCTGATTATGGTAAAATACCGTTAACAGATAAATTAAAAGAAAAAGATTTAAAAATTTTAAAATTAAATAAAAACTACTTAAAAGCTAATAATGTTATTGATGCTATAAATTTCATGGTAAGTAAATAAAATGTTAAAAACATCAATTGAAGTTGTCAATAATACCGCTTACTCAATTGAAAAAAATCATTTTGTAACTCGTAAAAAACATGAAAATCTTGAAGACTGGTGTAATAGAATTGTAACTACATTAGTTCCAAATAATATCAAAACATTAGACGTTAATGCATTTTTTCCAGTAAATCCATATGTAAAATGCTATTATTTAA
>CACAMV010000050.1 GCA_902533695.1 uncultured SAR116 cluster alpha proteobacterium | reverse complement strand
TCATCTGACAATTCAGGTGATGATAAAGGTTTCTTTGTTGGCGGTGATATGGATGGTGGCGACATGGGTTCTGGTAATGATGGTGCCAAAATCAATGTAGATGCTTCTGCCAATATGGGTGGAATATTTTCCGGTGGTTCGGGTTATGATGTAATAAAACTTGTTGAAGGTGTTAGAGAGGATAATGGTGCTCTTGTTGACTTTACAGCTGGTTTAGGTGATGCAAACTCTGCCTTTGTGATGAATTTTGGTGGTGCCGGTGGAGGTATGACCTTTTTTATTGATGAGTGGGAAAATATAAAATTAACAGATAGTGCAGATTTTATTGTTATTGGTTCAGGTACTGGTGTTGATGTATCTGATGAATATGATGCCAGTTATCTTAACTCTGGTAACAGTAACTCAATGATGAAGATTGAAACCGGCTTTACTGATGACGGCATGGCCGATGTTATGAAGGTTCATGCTGATAGTAATGTTTATCTCTCATTTGAATTTGCAAATGATACACAAGCAGGTATTGATGCTGTATTTAATTTTGATGGTTCAGCCAGTGTTGATAATTTTTCAGCCAACGAATTCGGAAGTTCGTCTATTAATCATGAAATACCAGATATAAACGTAGACATTGATAAAACAGGTGGTAACGGCATGACCATTGACTATCTTGAGGCGACTGCGAATCAGGATAGAGTAACAAATGAAGGAGATATTGGAGTTACCGTTGATCTGGGCGGATCAAATGGTGAAGCTGATATCTTTAAGGGTTCAACAACTTCATCAAATGATGTATTGGATGCAAGAGAAGCTCATGATCTAAGTTTTACGAATTCTACAGTAAATGATGGTTATATTCACGTCACTGGAGATTCAGCAGATGGACAGGTTGTGAATGCAGATCTAAAAGACGTTGATTTTGTCATGGTAAGAGACAGGGTGCAAGGACCTGAGATTACTCAAGCCGATATCAATGCTTATGATACTACTCTGGTTAACTTAGAAGCTGCGGTTAATTCAACAACACAAGCTCTCTCAGATCATGACGTTCAGCAAGGTGTGTTGGATGGAATTGCTTCAACAAAAGCCTCTGAGGCGTCAACTGCTTCAAGTGAAGCTACAACTCATGAAGATGGAAGGCCAAGTTTGGTAGAAGCTTCAGATGCTACATTTATAGCTCTCTCAGCACACGATGCTCAGCAAAGTGTTTTAGACGGAATTGCTTCAGATAAAGCTGCTGAAGAGTCAGCTGCTGCTACTGAAGCGACAACTGCTTCAGATAATGCCTCAGCTCATATGGCTGGAAGGTCAAGTTTGGCACAAGCAGACAGCGATGCTAGCTTAGCTTTAAGTAGTGCAACTAACCCTAATAATTTAGTTGTAGGTGGAACAGCTGAACAAAAACAGGATGGTACAGGCGGTATTACTGATTTTGATGACGACGGTTTAGTAACTCTTGCTGATGTAGAGGCATATTTAAATGCTAGATTAGATGAAGCTGGGCAAGCCTTCTTTAGTTCTCAAGGGCTTGGCGCAGCTGAAATAGTAGCTTTAAATTCAGATGAAACTGAAGCCTTAATAGCTGCGGCTTTAACTGCTGGTATTTCCGATACACAAGGTATCGAGGATTTTATTAATGATGCTCCAGTCTTAGTAAGTCAGCAAGATTTAGATAATTATCAAGGTTTAGTTGATGCATCTAGTGCAGCAACTACAGCTCTCTCAGCACACGATGCTCAGCAAAGTGTTTTAGACGGAATTGCTTCAGATAAAGCTGCTGAGGCATCAGCAGCTGCTGATGAAGCGACAACTGCTTCAGATAATGCGTCAGCTCATATGGCTGCAAGAGGAGTTCTTGAAAATGATCAATTTTATGCTATAAAGGCAGTCACAGATCATGATGCACAGCAAGGCGTGTTAGATGGAATTGCTTCAACAAAAGCAACTGAAGCGTCAACTGCCGCAAGTGATGCCACAAGTCATGAAACTGGAAGGGCTAACTTAGTTCAAGAACAGAGTAATGCTTCTCAAGAACTTTCTTCATTTTCAGAGACCCCAAGACCAGTTCTTACTGATGTTGATTTCTATGAGGATATGTCCCATTTGAATGGTACTCAGTTAGTTGATGGTCTGGGAGCTGGTGCAACCGATGCTTATGGTGTGGGTTATGATGTGATTACCAGTGCTCAGGTTGATAGTTTTGCGTCTGGACAAGATCTGAGGGTTTACTATGAAGGTGAACACGATGACTTTGTTGATACGGATGATGTTGTTGAGGGTACGGAAGGTGTCTTTGAGATGTCTGACGGTGACTCAACACGTGGCTCCAACTGGGAGAGTGAGGTTGACGGTCAGTATGGCCCTGGTCAGGAGCCTGGGTTCTATGTTGAGGTCAGTGGTAAGAAGCTTGCGGTGACAATGGATCATGAAAAAGGCGAATGGAAAGTTGACAGTACAGCGATTAAGGTTGCTGAGAACGCAGATGCGGCTATTTCTGATAGTGGCATGAGCGGTTCTGATCTAGCTCAACATGTCGCGAATAGATTTGGTATTAAACTAGACGCACATGCTGATCATAGTGGTACGTCGATATCAAATGATATTTATCTGAATGCCTCGGAAGAAGCTATTCAGGAGTTACTTGCCGCAGGAAGTGTTTCACAGAAAGCGTTTAACTTTGACTTTTACACCAAGATGGATTTACAAGCGGAAGGAGGCCCAGTAACGGTCAACTTAAAGCTCGGAGAAGGTGGCAATGGTCAAGTTCAATCTGATGCTAGTGGTGGAAAATATGTCTTAGATGGATCTGATAATACTGTTCCTTTATCAATGATAGACGAAGAAGATTATTGGTATGAAGGACAACGTTATGCGATGATCGATCTTCCAAGTACAACCGAGAATAATGTAATGGTTTGGAATCAATCAACACCGCAAAAATATCTGGACGATGATTTTGATATGATTTTAGGTATTCTTGATAAGACAACAGGGAAAATCATTAAACAAAATGACGATGGCGAACCAGAGCCTGGAGACTTTGCAACTGCTGATGCCATAGCAATAGCAGAAAACCCATGGCATAGAAGTGGTGTTGATTCATTTATAGAATTTGATGTTACTCCAGGGCATGAATACGCTGTCTTAGTTGGAGATCTAGATGAATCAAGTACTGATGACGTAAGGCCTGGTCAGACAGAACTTATTTTGTTGACCAAAACTGATATAGAAAGTTTAGCTAATCATGATTTAGATAATGATTTTTGGGGAACAGAGGCATCATATTTCTTAGATTCAACAGTAGAAGACTTGACAGGTCAAGTGTCTTCAGGCGGATATTACTCTGTTGAGGGGGCAAATCTCATTGGATATGAAGCAGTTGCTGATCCTAACTATGATCCTAATTCAAATATAAAGAGGATGCAAACAGGAGAAATGCTACAGAAAACAGGTGTAAATTTACAGATCTTAGATAGTATAGCTCTGGGAAGTGACGAATACTATAATTTGATAGATGATTATGAAGATTCCTACTGGATACAACCAGAAATTCCTGCAAGTGCTCTATATGGAATTGAAGACAGTTATCAAGGTGAAGGAGAAGAAGATTATAGTTATTTGGAAATCATACCGTACAACACTGATATAAGAGGCGATTTAGATATTGAAGGTAATTTTAATATCAGTGATGTAATGTTAAATCATGGATCAGGACAAATGGTAAGTGCTTTTGACGCTTTAGGAATGGGCGGACCATTTGAACTATATGCTGTTTCTGATGTAAATGGAGATAATGAAACTGTTGTTATTAATTCAACTACAGATCCAGACAACATGTTACCGCCGCACCACGGAGACGATACATTTACTA
>CACAMV010000049.1 GCA_902533695.1 uncultured SAR116 cluster alpha proteobacterium | reverse complement strand
AATTTCAACGCTTTTGCCAGAAGTCCTAGGGTCTGGGTCTATACAACTAATATATACATTTGCAATACCAGATTTTAAAATAAGATCAGTACAAGAATAGTTATTTTCATTCAAATGAGCACATGGCTCTAAAGTTAAATATATTGATGAATCTCTTAATATTTCCTTTTTACTTATTGAATTTATTAAATTTTCTTCCGCATGAGGCCTGCCATTACAGGAAGTTCTACTATAATTGAGTAATTTATTATCTTTTACTAACACGCATCCAACATTTGGATTTTTTCCAGTAAATCCTTTTGATCTGAAAGCCTGTAAAAGGGCTAATTTCATCCATTTTTCATGCATATATGTCATATGAACTAATAGCTTAAGTTAATTTTCAAACTCATCTTTGACAAATTTTCCGAAGTCACTAGCCTCTCGAAAATTTCTATAAACTGATGCATATCTTATGTAAGCAACATGGTCAATCTGACTAAGAGCATTCATTACTAGCTCTCCGATTAAATCAGAAGGTATTTCAGATTCACCAGATGATTCTAACTGTCTAACAATTCCATTTTGAGCTCTTTCAATTATTTCGTTATCAACTTTTCTTTTTCTTAAAGCAATTTCCATAGATTTAACTATTTTTTCTCTATCAAAAATATTTTTTTTACCATCTTTCTTTATAACAACTAAATCTCTTAATTGAATCCTTTCAAAAGTAGTAAATCTTGAGCCGCAACTTGAACAAAGTCTTCTTCTTCTAATAGAAGCACTATCTTCACTCGCCCTAGAATCTTTTACCTGAGTATCGTCTGTTCCGCAAAAAGGACATCTCATATTTAAACTCCAAAATAAATAGGAAATTTTTTACAAATCTTTACAATTTCTTTATTAACTATTTTTTCAATTTTTTTATTAGAAACATTTTTCTCAAAACCTAAAATAACATCAGAAATCAAATTACCCAGATCAACAAAATCATTTTCTTTCAGCCCCCTAGTGGTAGCTGCTGATGATCCTAACCTAATCCCTGAGGTAACTGTTGGAGATGTTTTATCAAATGGTACACCATTTTTGTTACAAGCTATCCCAGAACGTTCTAAAGCTTCTTCGCAGAGATTACCACTAATCATTTGTTTTCTTAAGTCAACTAATACTATATGATTATCTGTACCACCAGAAATAACATTTACACCTCTACTGATTAAAGTTTTCGATAAAGACTTAGCATTCAGAACTACATTCTTTGTATAAAGTTTAAATTCATCTTTTAATGCCTCTCCAAATCCAGCGGCTTTACCTGCAATAGCATGCATTAAAGGACCTCCTTGCAAACCAGGAAAAACTGCAGAGTTTATTTTTTTTGATATTTCTTCATCGTTAGTCAATATCATCCCCCCCCCTACCAGAACGTAGGGTTTTATGAGTTGTTGATGTAACGACGTCAGCAAAAGAAATAGGATTTGGATGCACTCCACCAGCCACTAATCCAGAAAAATGAGCCATATCAACAAGTAAATATGAATTATATTTATTTGCAATAGTTCTAAATCTCCTAAAATCAATAAACCTTGAGTAAGCAGAACCACCTGCAATTATCAATTTAGGCTTATATTTTTTACATAATTCCTCAACATCTTCAAAATTAATTAAATAATCTTCTTTTCTAACACCATATTGTATTGCTTTAAACCATTTGCCTGATAAATTTGGTTTTGCTCCATGAGTTAAATGACCTCCTGAATCTAAACTCATGCCCAAAATAGTATCTCCAGGTTTTAACAAAGCTAAAAAAGTGGCCTGATTCGCTTGTGCACCAGAATGTGGCTGAACGTTTACAAACTTTGCATTAAAAAGAATTTTTGCTCTTGCAATCGCTAGATTCTCAATTTTATCATAATATTCACAACCACCATAATACCTTTTACCCGGATAACCTTCAGCATATTTATTTGTAAGAATAGAGCCCTGAGCTTCTAAAACAGCCTTAGAAACTATATTTTCAGAAGCGATCATTTCTATCTGATTTTGTTGCCTTTTTAATTCATTTTTAACTATTTTCCCTAACTCTGGATCATATTCAATTAATGTTTTTTCAAAAAACCCATCTTCAAAAAACTTATTTTTGTAAAAATTATTCATTTTAAATTTTCTTTCTAAGCTTATTAATCCTTAAAAGATGTCTTCCGTTTTCAAAATCAGTATTGAGAAACGTTTGTATCATCTTTTTTGCCAAATGAGGACTAGTTGTTCTTCCACCTATAACAATAACATTTGAATTATTATGCTTTCTGCTAAGTGAAGCCATATTAACATCCGTACATAATGCTGCTCTTATGTGTTCGTGTCTATTAGCCGCTATTGACATACCTATACCTGTTCCACAAAATAAAATACCTATAAAATTAGAATTGGTTTTCATCTTTCTAACTAACAAATCCGAAAAATCTGGATAGTCAACAGATGTATTTGAGTCTGTGCCTAAATCATAAACATGATATTTTTTATTAGTAAGAAATGTAAAAATATTTTGTTTTAACTTAAATCCCCCATGATCAGAAGAAATATATATATATTTAGACATATTTTCTAAACCTAAATTTTTAGATTATAATTAAAAGATATAATATTATTCAAATAAAATTTCAAAGTATATATCAAGTAATTTAAACAATATAACTTTTTAAAATAAAAACTATTCCAGAAGTTGTTAGGAATGATAATAAAAATGAACTAATAGTCTTTAAAAATAAGTGAGGTTTATGAGGTGCAGAATTTGCATTACCAAGTTTTTGTTCTTCAGGTATCTTTAAACCAATCGGAAGAAAAATAAAAAACAAAATTAACCAATTTATAAAAAAAACAACTATTAAAGACGCAATATTCATTGCAATCTATTCACGTGAACATTAACAATTGGCCTGATAAAAAATGTTTTTTTTAAACCTCTTGAAATAAGCTTTTTAATTTCAATTTCTAACAATTTGTCATCAAGAACAATTTTATCATTTGCACTTTCAACAAAGTCTTCAATAAGCAAACTAGTTTCTAACAAAAAATTTTTCATTTTCATATCTTCAGTAATTCCAGTTTGAGTTAATTTTGGAACAGCCAATATTTCACCTGAATCATTTATAACAATAGAAGCTGTCATTATGCCATTCCACAATGCATGTTTTCTAACAATAAATCTATCATCATTAATAGATACTATGTCTCCACAATCTAAAACTTTTATATCAATTTTTATTTTGTCAACTTTTGAAAGATTATTTTTGGTTATTTTAATTATATCTCCATTTTGTGGTATCAAAACATTCTCAATTTGACATTTTTTGGCTATTTTCAAATTCCCTTCTAATTGTTTTCTATTACCATGGACAGGTATGACTGAAGAAGGTTTTAACAAATGGTACATATCACTTATTTCATCTTTAGCAGGATGACCAGAAACATGAACATTATGATTTTCATCATTTATTACTTCAACTCCCTTTGATATAAGCCTATCCTCTACTTTTAAAATAGCTGTTTCATTACCAGGTATTTTTCTACTTGAAAATATTACAGTATCTCCCTTTTTAAGATTAATTTTTTCATGTTTGTCCAAAGAAATTTTAGATAAAGCAGAATTTGTTTCCCCTTGAGAGCCAGAACAAATAACCAAAACATTATTTAAACTATGTTTTTTGATATCATGAAAAGAAATAAAGTTTATGTTATTAGGTAAAAGAGATGTTTCTATTGCTGCATCAACAGATCTAAGGATTGCTCGTCCTATTAACAAAATTTTTTTTTCTAACTTTTGACCAATTTCTATAATAGATTTTATACGGCTAATATTAGAAGAAAAACACGTAACTAAAACACAACCTTTTTTCTT
>CACAMV010000048.1 GCA_902533695.1 uncultured SAR116 cluster alpha proteobacterium | reverse complement strand
CAGGAAGCAATTAAATTATTTAATGAAAAACAAAGGAAAAATAAAACTTCATTTAGAAAAGGTATAGCCATGATGCCTGCAAAATTTGGTATTTCATTTAATAAACCATCTTTAAATCAGGCAGGTGCGTTAATTCATATTTATTCAGATGGGTCTATTAGATTAAATCATGGAGGAACTGAAATGGGACAAGGTTTGTTTACTAAAGTGGCCCAAGTAATTGCTGAATGTTTTGGTGTATCTATGGATAGTGTTCATATAACTGCTACTAATACAGCCGAAGTTCCAAACACTTCTGCGACCGCAGCTTCTGCTGGTTCAGATTTAAATGGAATGGCGGCTTGGAATGCAGCTATAAAAATAAAAAAAAGAATGCAAAATTGTGCTTTTGAATTATTTAATAAACCCTCAAAAGAAATTGTTTTTAGAGATAATTATATAATCTCTGGAAATCAGAATATTACTTTTGAAGACTTAGCTAAAAAATGTTGGGAAAAAAGAATTTCTCTTTCATCAACTGGTTTTTACAAAACACCTAAAATATATTGGGATCAGAACAATTTGAAAGGAAGACCATATTTTTATTTTACCTGGGGAGCAGCAGTTTCAGAAGCTTTGATTGATGTTAATACAGGAGAAAACAGGATACTGCAAGCTGACATAATAGAAGACTGCGGAAGATCTCTTAATGAAGCTATTGATATAGGTCAAATTCAAGGGGGTTTTGTACAAGGTCTTGGATGGCTAACTTGTGAAGAGTTATTTTTTAATAATAAAGGTAAGCTTTTAACAATAGGTCCATCAACCTATAAAATTCCAGGTAGTCGAGATGTACCTGCCAAATTTAATGTTAAGTTATTAGAAAACACATTCAATGAGGAAAAAACTATTTTTAGATCAAAAGCAGTTGGGGAGCCACCCCTTTTACTTGCCATATCTCACTTCTTAGCATTAAAAAATGCTATTAAAATGGCATTTGATAACTCTGATCCATCAGAGATAAATGCTCCTATTACTCCTTCTGAGCTATTAAAGTCTATTTTTTAATATAAACATGTTAATGAATTATTTTTAAAATTTATATCAATTTTATGATTTTACTATATATTGTGTGCTATATATCTTATTTTAACTATATATTGAGGAGGTAATATGGCTAATTTGAGTAAAGTCTCTGCAGAAGATTTGAAAAATCCAGATTATGTCCCCCCCATGGGGACAGGGATTACACTTGGTCTTCAGCATGTTTTGGCTATGTTTGTAAGTAATTTTACGCCGGCCATCATTATAGGTGGGGCTGCAGGATTTGCCTTTGGAAGTGCAGACGCAGTCTTTTTAATACAAATGTCAATGCTTTTTGCAGGTATAGCAACACTTTTTCAAACCATTGGATTTGGACCAGTTGGTGCAAGATTACCTGTAATGCAAGGCACTAGTTTTGCTTTTATTCCGGTAATGATACCAGCTGTGAAAACTGCAGGATTAGGTGCGTTATTTGGAGGAATAGTAATTGGTGGTTTATTCCATGCCTTTCTTGGAACAATTATAGGAAGAATTCGACATTGGTTTCCACCACTTGTTTCAGGTTTGATAATCTTAGCTATTGGAATATATTTAATACCTGTAGGAATTAAATATGCTGCAGGTGGTGCTGCTGATTTTCAAATGAAAAATCCTGCATGGGGAGGAATGTCTCATTGGGGTCTAGCGCTAATTGTTATTTTGTCCTCTTTCTTTTTGAAGTTTTGGACAAAAGGTATTTTATCAAGCGCTGCGGTACTTGTGGGCATGTTGATAGCGTATTTAGTTGCAGCTTTGATGGGTAATGTTAATTTCTCTGGCGTTGAAAAAGCAGCGTGGTTTTCAATTCCTTCACCATTAAAATATGGTTTTGACATAAATATAGGTGTCATTATAGCAATATGTTTAATGTCCATAGTTAGTGCAATTGAAACAGTGGGAGATATTTCTGGTATAGCTAAAGGTGGTGCAGGAAGGGAAGCTACAGACGATGAGATAAAGGGTGGTACATTCGCCGATGGTTTTGGGACTGCAATTGCAGGTATTTTTGGAGGATTACCAAATACGAGCTTCAGCCAAAATGTCGGATTAATATCAATGACGGGTGTTATGAGTAGAAGAGTTGTTACTATTGGTGCAATATTTCTTATAATTTGTGGCCTTGTTCCAAAGATAGGTGCACTTGTTTCATCTATGCCTATATCTGTATTAGGTGGAGGAGTAATTGTGATGTTTGGCATGGTTGCTGCTGCAGGTATTAATATGTTAAGTGCTGTTGATTGGAATAGAAGGAATATGATGATTTTTGCTATTTCTTTATCAATAGGTTTTGGATTACAGAAAGTTCCAATGGCCATGCAACATCTAGATGGCACCATGAAACTCCTAATGACATCAGGTTTGTTGCCAGCAGCAGTGATTGCGGTTGTTTTAAACCTTATTTTACCTAAAGAATAGAAATAAAAACTTAAATTTATTTTTATTACTGATATAATACACCGTTCTTTTTGAGCGGTGTATTTTTTTATGAAAACATTACTAATCAAAAATGCTGGCCAAATTTTAACAATGGATAAGAATGAATCAGAGTTAAAAAACACCTCAATTTTTTGTCGATCAGGTGTTATAAAATGGATAGGCAATTTTTTAGAATTAAAAGAAAAAGCTGATTATGTTATTGATGCTAAAAATTTTGTTGTTATTCCAGGTTTGATTAATACTCATCATCATTTGTTCCAGAACTTGACAAGAGTTTATCCAAAAGCACAAAATAAACCTCTATTTGGTTGGTTAAAAAGTCTTTATCCAGTTTGGCAAAATATAATCCCTTCAGATATTTATATCTCCTCTTTGATAGGAATGTCTGAAATGGTCTTAACTGGATGTACCACCACTAGTGATCACTTATATTTGTTTCCAAATGGATCAAAATTAGAAGACCAAATTGAAGCTGCAAATCTGGTCGGTTGTAGGTTCCATGCCGCCAGAGGTTTTATGAGTGTGGGAGAAAGTGAAGGTGGTCTTCCTCCAGATAGCTTGGTAGAAGATGAAGAAACTATTATCAAAGATTGTCAAAGAGTAATTGAAAATTTTGATGATAGTAAAGATTTTTCTATGCTTAAGATAGTTTTAGCACCTTGTTCCCCATTTTCAGTTAGTCAAAATTTAATGAAAGTAACTGCTGAGATGGCAAGATCCTATTCAATTTCTCTTCATACACATCTTGCTGAAAATGATGAAGATATTGAATATTCAAAAAGTCACTTTGACATGAGACCTGGTGAGTATGCTGAAAGTTTAAATTGGTTAGGTGATGATGTGTGGCATGCTCATTGCGTAAAATTAAATGATAATGAGTCAGATTTATTTGCCAGAACTAGAACAGGAATATCTCATTGTCCAACATCCAATATGAGATTGGCTAGTGGAATTGCACCTGTTAGAAACTGGATTGATAAAGGTATTAAAGTTGGTTTAGGCGTAGATGGATCTAGTTCTAACGATAGTGGTCATCTTCTAAATGAGGCAAGACAAACCCTTCTTCTTCAAAGATTAAAATTTGGTGCAGAAAAATTTAATGCGAGGGAAGCTTTAAAATTAGCCACCAAAGGAGGCGCTAAAGTTTTAAATAGAAATGACATAGGAGAAATTTCTGTTGGAAAAGCGGCTGATTTTGCAATTTATGATTTAAAACAAATTGATTTTTCAGGAGCTTTATCTGATCCTATAGCCGCTCTTGTTTTTTTGTGGTCCTGTAAAAAAACAAAATATACTATATGCAATGGAAAAGTTATTTCTGAAAATGGACATATAAAAAATTTTGATCTTAATCTTTCTTTGGAAGATCATGCTTTGGC
>CACAMV010000047.1 GCA_902533695.1 uncultured SAR116 cluster alpha proteobacterium | reverse complement strand
TAATGGTGGCAGCAGCATCTGCAATTGCTGAACTTTTTGCAATGGTGGTTACTGAGTCAGCTATGCCCATAGAAAAACTTCTTCCTTTCCAGCCAGATGTTGCAATTCCATATTTACAATTATCTCCTTCTAATGTGATAAAAAAATTGTTTTCACTTGCTAATAAAAATTTTAATTTTTGTTTTTTTTTAAAAATATCGCAGCGTCACCTCCATTGTTAATATATATTTTTTCTAAATCAAATTGAGACAAAATTTTATCTAAAAGAGTTTCTGAAATAGCACCCGCAACAGACGCTAATGGTGTGATAAAACGTGGAAGAAATATTTTGGTCGAGTCATTCATTGTTTTAGCAATTTGAGATTTGAATTTAGTATTTGCTTTTGTTTTTTCTCTAAGCTTTGTTAATTCTAATGACAATTCACTGAGCATTTGGTCAATATTTTCAATAATGTAATTGTATATTTTTAGTTTGTCTTTGTGGAAAGCTTCTACGACTAAATTTGTAGGACCATATTCTAAATATAATCTTCCTTCTATTATTTTGGAAAACATCTTAGGTTTCTATGATTTTTTTATTTGAGCCGTACTCGCCACCTTTAGAAAAAATATCTTCTATTGTTCTGATACTTTCTGTGTGACCACCTAATGTTTCATAATCACTTTTTGGCATAGTGAATTCTAAAGGGGCTACAATAGCTGGAGTTGGAACGTAACCAAAAGCATTTTCGGGCATATCTAAAACATTTACCATAAATGTTATCCCCCCTCCAGGCCATACAAAAGGTTCTGCGCCACCTGAAGTAATTTTCGTATTATTTTTATGAATTGATCGTGTTAATTTGACTGGATTTTTAGTTACTCCGGATCGGAGCGATCCCCCAGCTCCACCAACAAACATGACAGTACACAAGGCTGGTTCACAATTTTCTTCTATTAAATGGACTGTTTTTAAAAGCCTTTCAGGAAACTTTTTTTTCTGAGGAACTAAATCTTTATCCAAAACGTAATAGTTGTATTCTTCACCTGTAGTTGAGACCATAAGAATACTGATACCTTCTTTAGCCCCTTTTTTTTCATTCCATTTGCCTAAAATTAATAAAGGATCATTTATGTCTGTACCACCCCATCCTGAACCCGGGTTTGCTACTTGAAAATACCTTCCGGGAGTTGATCTTCTGCCTTTGATTGAAATTCCAGTAGCTTCCCAACCCAAAACTTTTCCAGCTTCATGTTCAGATACTACTGCTGTTATATGATCATCAACGATAACAACTTCATCTACTAAACCTTTCCACTGAGATGCAAACATTCCAACGGTGGCTGAACCACAGCCTACTCTCATTTTATTTTCTTTTGTACCATTTATGATAGGAGGTTTTCCTGCTTGAACTATGACTTTTGATCCATCATCTACTGACAATTCAACTTTTTCCTTGTTGCAGAGGCTCATAAGTACTTCGCACGTCATTCTACCTTCTAATTTTGTGCTACCTGTGAGATGATCTACCCCACCCAAAGACATCATTTGAGACCCATACTCACTAGTCATAATGTGTCCTACGGATTCTTCTTTATAACGAATTATAGATCTTTCATGGCCTAAGTGTCTGTCAGTATCAATTTTAATTTTTACACCGCAATAAGAAAAAATAGCTTCAGTTACTATTGTAACAAAATCGACACCATCTATATTTCTATTAAAAATAAATGGTGCAGGTTTATAATCTGGATATGTTGTTCCAGAACCAATTGCTGTAATAAACACTTCTTTTTCATCAATTAAATCCCCATCCCAATCTTTGTTTAGAAAAGGTTTGATTTTCATTCCGGAATTAATACAGTTGTTTAAAACAACTAATGGATCTAACCTAATGATCTGACCATTTTTGTTTGCATATCTATCACATGCACCGTATTTACCCTCAGCAATATAACACATTACAGGACATGCATCGCATCTAATTTTTTCATTTAGATTAGATTTTGACATTTTTTGCCCTTGATATTGCTTCTAATATTCTATGAGGTAGAGCAGGTAGTTTTGTTATTATTGCACCCGTAGCATATCTTAATGCGTTTAAAATTGCAGGTGCAGTAGGTATAAGAACATGTTCGCCAAGTCCCCTTGCGCCATATGGTCCCTCTGGGTCTATTTTTTCAACAAATATACTTTCTATTTCAGGGATGTCACCAATTGAGGGTATTAGATAGTCATGCAAATTTTCTGTTTTGTTAGGAATATATTCTTCCATCAGAGCAAACCCAATGCCTTGAGCTATTCCACCTTCAATTTGACCCTCAGCAAGTAATGGATTTATAACTTTCCCTAAGTCATGTGAAGCAGTAATTTTTTTAATATCAATCAACCCTAAAAAAGTATCCACTTCTATTTCAGCCAATTGGGCTCCATATCCATAAACTGCGTATGGTTTGCCTTGACCATTTTTATCAAGAGGCTTTGTTGGAGGATCGTAAGTTTCTTCAGATGAAATAACATATTCATCAGATTCTTGAGTAATTTTATTAAGTTCAATTGTTTGGTTTTTATTTTCAATTGATATGATCAATTTCTTTTTTTCTATTTTTATAGTTGAATTTTCTCCCATATTGCTCATACGCAAAATTTTTAATCTAAGAGATTTTCCAGCTAAATAAGCTGCTTTTCCAGAAATAAAAGTTTGTCTTGAGGCTGATGTTTTGCCACAGTCTGGAGTTTTAAATGTATCAGGACCTATCAATTTAAAATATTCTATAGGCACACCTAATGCATCTGCACAAATTTGGGTTATAACGGTATTTGATCCCTGCCCAATATCAGTAGCACCTTGATGAAGATAAATATTGCCATCTTTTTTTATGCCAACTTTAATTGTTGATGGGTTGGGAAGGGCGGTATTACCACAACCATACCAGCAACTTGCAATCCCAACACCTTTCTTGAATCTGGATGAATGCTCATTATATTTTTTAGCTTTTGCTTTTGCTTGTGTCCAAACTTTTTGTAAACTTTTTAAACAATCATGTATCCCTATTGAAGGTAAAACTTGTCCACAAACTGTAGTATCTCCATCTTTAAGTGCGTTCATAATTCTATATTCTAATGGGTCTATATTACATTTTTCTGCAAGCTGATCTAATAAAGTTTCTTGTATTGCTGCGGCTTGAGGTACACCAAACCCACGAAATGCTCCAGAAATAGGACCATTTGTATAAATAGCTCTGCCTATTGCTTGATAATTTGGGATTCTATAAGGGCCACTTGCATGGATCGGCACTCTGTTAGCAACAGTCGGACCCCAACTTGCGTATGCTCCAGTATTAAAGTCACCTTGAAATTTCATTGACAGTATTTTCCCTTTTTTATCACTCGATATACTTGCCTTCATAATAGCTGGGTGTCTTTTTGTCGTCGATATCATCGATTCTTTTCTACTATAAGTTAATCTGCATGGTTTTTTAGTTTTTAAAGTCACTAATCCAAGTAAAGGTTGTAATGAAACATCTAGTTTTGATCCAAATCCACCTCCACTAGAAGATGGAATAATTCTAACTTTATTTTTTTCTAAGCCCAAGATTTTAGCAGTATCGTCTCTATCCATATATGGAGCTTGCGTGCAGGCTTGTATCACCAAAGTGTCTCCATCAAACCATGAAGAACCAGCTTCAGGTTCTATGTACGCGTGCTCGACATAAGAAGTTTCTAATTCACCTTCTATTTCAAAAGTTTTATTTGACATATTGTCAACATTTCCTTTTTTTACCTTTCCAATAATAAGAACATTATCATTATTTTCATTATCATGAATGCTTGGATTATTTTTATTTAAAGCTTCATTAATATCCATTGTGTCATTGAAAGGTTGCCATTTAATAGGAAAATCTGACAACTGAAGATCTTTCATCGTATTAGGTTCGCCTGCTATTATTGCAACAGCCTCACCTTTAA
>CACAMV010000046.1 GCA_902533695.1 uncultured SAR116 cluster alpha proteobacterium | reverse complement strand
GTCTCCATACTTTGAGAGATTTTTCGAATTACAAAGCTAACTGGGTTCAACCAATTAATTATAATTATAGAGGTTATAAAGTGCATGAATGTCCTCCAAATGGGCAAGGGATCACTGTCTTTATAATACTTGCAATTTTAAAATGCTTTGATTTAAACAAGCTGTCAAAAAGTGATTATTATCATTTATTTTGTGAGGCGGTCAAAATTTCTTATTTTTTGAGAGATGGTTACATTTCAGATCCTAAATACAATGATATCAAATATGATGAACTATTAAATTTTAAATCAATTAAAAACCATTCAAATAAAATAGATTTTAATAAAGCAAGTTTTTTTAAAAAATCAGATTTTCCCAATCACTCAGATACAATTTATTTATCAGTTATAGATAAAGACGGAATGACAATTTCGTTTATTAACTCTCTTTTTGATGCATTTGGGAGTGGAATTACTTCAAATAATTCAGGAATATTGTTACATTGCAGGGGTAGAAGCTTTAATTTAAAAAAATTTCATAATAATGAAATTAAAGGTTTGAAAAAACCATTACACACGATTATCCCAGGTATGATTAGTCAAAAAAACTATATAACAGGTTCTTTTGGTGTTATGGGAGGTCATTACCAAGCTGCTGGACATGCATTTGTCTTATCGCAAATGATAGATTTTGGCCTAAGTTCTCAACAAGCTTTAGATCTACCAAGAATATTTCCAAACAACGGAATGGTAGACGTTGAAAGTGGATTTGATTTAGATATATTAAAAGATTTAAAGAAAAAAGGTCATAAAATTAATCACCCAGTTTTTCCGATTGGTGGAGGGCAGATGGCATTTTATGATAGAAGAAAAAAAGTGTTTATAGGCGCGACTGATTGGAGAAAAGATGGTCTTGCATTAGGATTATAAAAAATATAAAACAGAGTATATGCAACCATTAACTTTTACTGACAAAAAATTAGTAGCAGAATTGACTTCAAAAATGCTTTTTGAAATAGAAGCTGTTCATTTCAGAACTGATACACCATTTGTTTTTACTTCTGGAACGGCTAGTCCGGTATACATAGATTGCAGAAAACTAATATCATTTCCTAGAGTTAGGTCAACTTTAATGGATTTTGGTGCTTCATTATTGGCGAAAGATGTTGGATTTGAACAATTTGATGCTGTTGCAGGAGGAGAAACGGCAGGTATACCATTTGCAGCGTTTATTGCTGATAGATTAAACTTGCCAATGCAGTATGTTAGAAAAAAGTCAAAAGGGTTCGGAAGAAATGCAAGGATAGAAGGTGATATAAAAAATAATCAAAGAATTTTGTTGGTAGAAGATCTTACAACAGATGGTGGGAGCAAATTAAATTTTGCTCAAGCTATTAGAGATGCAGGAGGATTAGTGAATCATACTTTTGTTATTTTTTATTATGATATTTTTAAAGATACAATTCCTAATCTTAATAAAAATAAATTAAACCTACATTATTTAGCCACGTGGTGGGATGTATTAGACTGTGCAAAAACTTTAAAAAAATTTGATAAGAAAACGTTAAATGTAGTTGAAGAATTTTTGAATCACCCAGCTGAATGGTCAAAAAATAATGGAGGAACTTAATTAAATTGATGTTTCATTTCTAGTCACATTTATTTTTTTTAATTTCATTTCCCTGGAAGCAATAATTAAAGATGCTGTGATAATAAATAAAGCACCTACAATTTGATTAAATGTAAGAATTTCATTCCATATAAAATATCCGAAAATAGATGCAATGGGAATTGCTAAGTATCTAATAGTTACTAGTATGGTTGCCTCAGCATACTTATAACTTGCAGCCATAAGATATTGGACAAAAGAACCAATTACACCTAATGAAACAAGAATGAAAAGAAAAAAGCTTGGATTAAAAATTATTTCTAAACCAAGGTTTCCTTTTTCTCCAATAAATTTTGTTCCAAAAAAGAATATAACTACAATTATAATGATCGAGGTTATTGTATTGTGAATAAAAGCTGTTGTTGTAGGATGCTCTGTTTGTCCTAATTTTCTCAATGTTAAAGCTAATCCTGCATGAGATAATGCACTGAATGTAGCTAATGTTAAACCAAGGGTAGACAAATCATTTGTTTTCAAAAATATTCCCACAGGATTTGTCATTAAATAAATCCCTATAAGTCCAATTATTACTGCAGACCACCTTATAGGACCAATTTTTTCACCTAAAAAAAAAGGAGCAAGTAAGGTAACGAAAATTGCTGAACTTTGAGCCAATGCAGTTACTAATCCTATAGGAATCAGTTGAATTGATAAAAACACAGGCATCATAGTAATTATTCCAAAAAATGATCTTAAAAAAATGTTAAACCAATTGTTGACTTGGAGTAATTTTTGTTTTCTGACGATTATCGTAAATAAAAAAAGTAGAGGAAGTGAGAAAACAAATCTTCCAAAAATTGTCATCATGAAATCAACCTCATGGGTTAGAAATTTCATAATCAAATGAGTTAAGGTTGAGAGTATTACCGCAATTAAACCAAGAACAGATCCAAATAAATTGTTAGACATAAAACATTTGAAAATTAGTAATATTGAATTAGAGTCATAATTAAACATATACAAAACTTTGTAAATGACCAAATTTGTTTCATTTGTCTTGATACTTATCTGAGGGGATTAAAAATATGTTAAAAGTTGCTGTGTTAGATGATTATCAAAATGTAACAAAGAAATTTGGTAATTGGGGAGTTTTAAAAGAAAAAATTTCTTTAAAAATTTTTAACAAATACATCGAAAATGAAGAAAGCTTAATTAATGATCTGTCAGAGTTTAATGTTTTATGTTTAATGAGAGAAAGAACAAAATTATCTTCAAACATTATAGAAAAACTTCCTAATCTTAAACTAGTAATAACAAGTGGAATGTGGAATCCTTCAGTAGACAGTTTCAAATTGAAAGAAAAAAATATTATTTTTTGTGGAACAGATAATCGTTTTCACTCTACTGCAGAGTTGTCATGGTTACTTACTATGTTAGTTTGGAGAGGCGTTAAAATTGAGTTTGAAAATGTAGAAAAAGGAAAGTGGCAGACTGAAATTGGCAGAAGTTTATTTGGTAAGACTTTAGGAGTTTTTGGACTTGGAAGACAAGGTAAACAAGTATCTAGGTTTGGGAAAGCTTTTGGAATGAATGTAATAGCATGGAGCCATAACCTTACAAAAGAATTATGTCATGAGGAAGATGTAGAATATGTTTTAGAGGATGAATTATTCAAAAGGTCTGATATTCTAACTGTTCATACAAAACTCTCTGAAAGAACTGAAGGATTTATTAATGAAAATAAAATTTCTTTAATGAAAAATTCATCAATAATAATAAATACTAGTAGAGGCCCTATTATAAATGAAAGAGATTTATTACTTTCTTTAGAGAATAAAAAGATTTCAGGAGCAGGCTTAGATGTTTTTGACATAGAACCACTCCCCAAAAATCATAAATTAAGAAAAATGGCTAAAAGATTAAATTTAGTTTTAACGCCACATATAGGTTATGTATCAGAAGAAACTTATGAAAAGTTTCATAAAGGATATGTTAAGGCAATTGTAGGTTTTTTAAATAAAAAACCAATTAATGTACTAATTTGATTTTACCAATTTGCTTTAAGCCAATCTGGAGATATCAATCTTTTATAAATCCTTTTATAAAAATGCTTTTGGGGGACAGGCCATTTACCGTTAAACACATCATCTGGATCTGGCTTGCCTGTAAAAACCACTATACTGGTTCCATTGGTTAATTTTGCTGCTTGCCAAATTCTCATTGGCCAATTGGGTAAAAGGCTATGTTTGAAACTTTTACACCAATCTTCTGGCCAAAAGATTTGTTCCTTAATTTCATCACTAATATACACCTGTTCTATGTGAAATTCATTCCAAATTTTTATGGGATCTTTTTCAAATTCATCAAAAATATGTTTGAATATTTTTACAGGAAATCTAAAACAGCTTGTGTTTCCAATGTTTTTTCCAAGTTGAGTCCAATTTTCAATGACACAATATTTGCCTTTTTTGAATTCAAAAAATTTATCTAAATTACCTGTGACTACTAAATCTAAATCCAAAAACAAAATATCCCCATTGAGGTCAAAAAGAGGGAATTGCCATACACTTAACTTTCTCCAAGGAGTCGATGATATTTGTTTAGGAATTTTGATTTTTGGTAAAGGAAGACAAATTACATTTTTATCAATTTTACTTTTATTATCTGTGAAACAAATTAATCTAGTTTCATTTTTG
>CACAMV010000045.1 GCA_902533695.1 uncultured SAR116 cluster alpha proteobacterium | reverse complement strand
TTTATTTTTAATTATATTTTTAGTTAAAAAAAACAATACCGGACCAGGAACAAAATTATCCTGAATTAACTTGCCTGATAAATTCAAAGAATTAATTTTAAACTTGTCAAAAGTAATTCGATCTCTTAAAAAAAAATCGTAAATATTTTTTATTATACCTTTGAAGTTAAAAATTAATGTGGCTTTGTCTAAATTAGTGTTTAATTGATTTTTATTGTCTTCAATTTTAACATCAGCTAATTTAATATTTAAAAATTCTGGGAATTGTTTAAATTCAATGGATGATTTATCAATTCTGATACTTAAATCATAATTAACAAAATTTCTCTTCAATGACTTTGCAATAGCTTGATTGACAAATTTTTGGAAAAAATTTGTTTCAATAGTAGAATTTAAATAATATACAAAATATGTATATCCAGCACCGAGAGAAATAAAGCTAACAATCAAAAATGTTATAAGAAATATACTTAGCTTTTTAAACATTCAAATTCCTTAACTGAAAATTACGATTAAGATTTGATATTTTGATTACTTATAGTAATAATAGCTACATGTAAATTCTTATTTTTTGAGGAAATTACTTATGATATCAATAAATACTCAAGCGCCGAACATAGAACTTAATACAGATCAAGACTGGTTTTCATTAGAAAAAAATATTGGTAAAAAAATAATAGTGTTTTTTTTCCTAGAGCAGACACATCTGGTTGCACAGCAGAGTCCATAGCATTTAGCAATTTAATTCAAGAATTCAAAAAATTAAATTCAATAATAATAGGTATTTCAAAAGATACACCTGAAAAACAAAAAAAATTCAGGAAGAAATATGATCTTAAATGTCTTTTGGGCGCTGACAATGAGACCGATGTTTGCGAAAAATATGGCGTATGGATTGAAAAGTCGATGTATGGAAAAAAATACTGGGGTATACAAAGGTCTACTTTTTTAATAGATGAAAATGGAATAATTAAAGAAATTTGGCAAAAGGTAAAAGTATCTGGTCATGCAGAAGAAGTTTTAAAAAAAGTTAAAAATTTATATTAAAATTATAACTTTTCTGCAATTGCAGTATTTACAAATAAATCTAAATCCCCATCCAAAACAGCTGAAGTATTTCCAGTTTCTACGTTTGTTCTTAGATCTTTAACCATGTTATATGGATGCAAAACATATGATCTAATCTGACTTCCCCAACCTATTTCTTCTTTTAATGAAGCTAGTTCAGCATTCTCTTTTTCCTTTTTTTTAACTTCTAACTCATACAGTTTAGCTTTAAGTAACGACATTGCTTGAGATTTATTTCTATGTTGAGAACGGTCATTTTGACATTGAACCACAATATTACTAGGGATATGAGTAATTCTTATAGCAGAGTCTGTTTTATTAACATGTTGACCACCTGCACCTGAAGCCCTGTAAGTATCAATTTTCAACTCCTTTTCTTCAATGATTATTTCAATCTTTTCATCAACATCTGGATAAACCCATACAGAAGCAAAACTCGTATGTCTTCTAGAAGATGAATCAAAAGGAGAAATTCTAACTAATCTATGTACACCTGTTTCGGTTCTAGCCCATCCATATGAAAAATCTCCAGAAAGTTTAATTGTTGATGATTTTATACCTGCCTCATCACCTACACTTTCTTCGATTAAAGTTGTCTTAAAACCCTTTTTTTCAGACCATCTAAAATACATTCTTTGCAACATCAACGCCCAATCCTGAGCCTCAGTTCCACCTGCACCTGCGTGAATTTCTATAAAACAATCATAAAAATCTTTCTTTTCATTAAACATTGTCTGAATTTTATATTTTTCACATTTAGTTATAATTTCATCTAATTTCAGATTTATTTCCACAAGCATGTTAGTTTCATTTTCTTCTATTACTATATTTAAAAGCTCACTAAGCTCTTCATTTTCTTTGTTGATGGAGTCTACACTGTTTAATTTATTTTCTATTAATTTTATTTCTTTCATAACATTTTGAGCTTTAGCATGATCATTCCAAAAATCTATATTTTCAGATACTTCTTTGTATTTCTTTAAATCTATCTTTAAATTTTCCCAATCAAGATTTTTTTTAAGCGTTATTATTAACTCTCTAATCTTTTTAATTTTGTTTTGAATTTCTGACTGCATATTACTAAAAAGTTTTAATATAATGGGGAAAGTTTTTTAATTTCATTATTTTTTGGTTTTGAAACATCTATAAAGTTTAAATCGGTTGAAACATTTGGAAGCTGGCCTGGTTTAAATGCTTCTAATATAGAATTATTAGATTTTACCATCAAACCTGTTTTCAAATCCACTTTAATCAACTTTATTCCTGATGGTCTCCTAAATGGTATATCCTGCTTTTTTTGAAGAGCTTTTGCCATAAAATCTCTAAAAATGGGCGCTGAAACAGAGCTTCCCGTCTCTTTATATCCTAGTGACATTGGTTCATCAAAGCCGACATAAACACCTACAACCAAATCACTTGAAAAACCTATAAACCATGCATCCATATTGGAATTAGTTGTACCTGTTTTACCTGCCAATGTTTTATTAATTTTATTTACCAATCTTCCAGTACCTCTTAATACAGCACCACGTAACATCGAAACCATTTGATATGCTGAACCAGTGTCAGTAACCTTCAGCCTTTCATCTTTAATGTTTGGTATTTTTCTTTTACCTCCAAAATCAACAGAGTTACAATTTTGACAGATTCTAATATCTTTTTTCATTATAGTTTTACCTCTTCTATCTTGAACTCTATCTATAAAACTATAGTTTATTTTTTTACCACCATTTACAATCATCCCGTAAGCATTTGTCAATCTTAGCAAAGTTGTTTCCCCTGCCCCTAAAGACATTGATAACAAATTTGGTAATTCATCATGGATTCCAAATTTTTTAGCATAAGATTGTATTTTCTCCATTCTTACAAGCAAAGCCAATCTAGCTGTCATTAAATTTCTAGATTTTTCTATACCTAATCTCATTGGACTTGGTCCATAAAACTTCTTAGTATAATTTGCTGGCTTCCATTTAGGCAGACCGGGACCCTGATCATAGGACAAAGGTGCATCTAAAATCAACTCTGTTGGTTTAAGATTCATATCTAACGCTGCCAGATAGACAAAAGGCTTGAATGCAGAACCTGGTTGTCGATAAGCTTGTGTAGCTCTGTTAAATTCGCTAGTGTTAAATCTATACCCTCCTGACATAGCTAAAACTCTTCCAGTATTAGGATCCATAACTACAATAGCACCATTAACTTTAGGTATTTGTCCTAATTCAAAATGTATACTAGAATCTTCAAAAACAATTTTTTTTAATAAAATTATATCACCCTTTGACAAAAATTCTGTAAAACTTTTATGAGATTTTCCTAATAAAATCTGTTTCTTATTTTCTGAATTTGAAATGATCTTCTGTCTCCTAATCCAAGAAATTTTGTCAATATTAACTGAAACCTCTTTTTTATTAGATAACCAAATGTCTATTTTTCTTTTGGTTAAATTTTTGACTACACCTAAAATTCTGTTTCTTGGTAAACCGATCTCTAATTTTTTTAAAATCAAATTAATCTCATTGAATTTTAATTTTTCTATGTCTATTTTTTTTATAGAACCTCTCCAACCCTGTCTTTTATCGAGTTTTTCCAGTCCTTCTACTAGAGCTTTATCAGCAAAATATTGTAACTGTGGATCAAGAGTAGTTCTTACAGAAAGACCTCCTTCGTAAAGTTTATTCATCCCATATTTTTTTAATAATTTTCTTCTGACTTCTTCTACAAAATAAGGCGCTGAAGCTTGATCTAAGCCACTTGAATTATTAGTTAAAATTTGAACTTTTTTATAGTTTTCCTTTTCTTCTAAAGTAATATATCCATTTTTATACATTTGATTTAAAACCCAATTTCTTCTATTAAAAGTCCTTTGATAATTTTTCTTGGGATTAAACTTACTAGGTGCTTTAGGTAATGAAGCAAGAAAAGCTGATTCTGTAATATTTAAATCATCTAAACTTTTATCAAAATAATTTAATGCAGCAGCAGCCACACCATATGAATTATTTCCAAGATAAATCTCATTTAAATATAATTCTAATATTTCATTTTTTGTAAATGCCCTTTCAATTCTTATTGCCAAGATTGCTTCCTTAATTTTTCTTTCAAAAGAAACTTCAGATGTTAATAAAAAATTTTTTGCTACCTGTTGTGTAATGGTTGAGGCACCAACAAGTCTTTTTCCAGATCCATAATTCTTAATATTAATTAATATAGCTCTAAATGTTGCTTGCAAATCTAAACCAAAATGTTCATAAAAATCTTTGTCTTCAGCAGACAAGAAAGCATTAATGATTTTTTGAGGTATAACATCGATCGGTACAAAAACCCTTTTTTGTTTTGCAAATTCAGCTAACAAAGCACCATTTCCAGCATGTATTCTTGTTACGACTGAAGGTTCATATTTTGCTAACTTTCTGTATTCTGGTAATTCCTTACCATAATGCCACAGGACGTAAATTATCAGACCAAAACCTGTAAAAATTAATAAAAAAATAGATGTTAACAGAAACGAAATTGTACGCATATTTAGTTTTTACAATGAGAATTTGACATAAATTTGATAATTTAATCTAATCCAAATTAATGTTTTCATTTAAATATTCATTTATTGATATCGATAAACTATTACACAATTTATTTAAATATTCATTATTTTTCAATTTTTTTTCATCATGAAGATTTGTTAAAAAACCTAACTCTATTAAAATAGACGGGGTATCTGGTAATTTTAAAACTGTAAATCCTGCAAATCTATGCCCTCGACTATATAATGAATATTCGTTTAAATTAGATAAAACATATTTTGCCAACTCTGCACTTTGATTCATAGTTTCTCTTTGAAACATTTTTATTAGATTTCCTAATATTAAAGGATCTGAATTTTTAATTTTAATATTTCCTAATAGATCTGATTTATTTTCTCGTTGAGCTAACTTTTTTGCTTCATAATCTGAAGCTTTGTTAGATAAACTAAAAATAGAAATTCCTTTTGCATTTTTGTTTTTTGAAGCATCCGCATGAATAGAAATAAAAACATCTGATTTGGCTTTTTTTGCTAAACTGATTCTTTCT
>CACAMV010000044.1 GCA_902533695.1 uncultured SAR116 cluster alpha proteobacterium | reverse complement strand
TTGTTTTTGAATGATGGAGATATCTTGATGAAAATTACTAGAAAAGTGAAAAGGATTTTGCAAAATTATGATAGCGATAATCCTGGAGTAAAAGCAAATCTCATAAGAATTCTTATGGCTGGAAAATTAGGTGGAACCGGAAAATTGCTAATTCTTCCTGTTGATCAAGGCTTCGAACATGGACCAGCAAGGTCATTTGCTATAAATCCAGATGCGTATGATCCTGAATATCATTTTAAGCTAGCAATAGATGCTGGCCTATCTGCTTTTGCAGCACCGCTAGGTATGTTAGAAGCTAACGCTAGCAAGTATGCAGGACAAATTCCATTAATTATGAAATTAAACAGTTCCAATTCTCTTGCAAGGAGTAAAGACGCGCCTAATCAAGCTATAACCGGATCTGTTGCTGAAGCATTAAGATTGGGTTGCTCTGCTATAGGTTTTACAATATACCCTGGATCAGATGCTGCTTTGGATATGATGACAGAAATTCAAGAACAAGCTGCTGAGGCAAAGGCAATGGGATTAGCTGTAGTGGTTTGGAGTTATCCTCGTGGAGGAAATTTAAGCAGTAAAGGCGAAACTGCTTTAGACATTGTAGCTTATGCAGCTCATATGGCTGCTTTACTAGGAGCTCATATTATAAAAGTAAAACCCCCTTCTGAGTATATAGAGTTAGAAGAAGCAAAAAAGGTCTACCTTAAACAAAATTTAAAAATTAATTCATTAGCCGAAAGAATTAAACATGTTGTAGATTCTTGTTTTCAAGGGAAAAGAATTGTTGTTTTTTCTGGTGGCTCTGCTAAAGACACTCACGGATTATTGAATGAAATCAAACAGATTCGTGACGGTGGAGGAAATGGCTCAATAATTGGAAGAAACTCTTTCCAGAGACCAAGAAAAGAAGCCCTAGAATTGTTATCAAAAATAATAAATATCTATCAAGGTAAATGAATGAAAATTAACGCAAATAACCTAAGAATTGGAAATGTTTTAGAATTTAACAAAGAATTGTGGACAGTAATTAAACTTAGCCATGTAAAACCAGGTAAAGGTGGAGCATTTATTCAAACAGAATTAAAAAATATTAAAGACAATAGAAAATTAAATGAGAGATTCAGAACATCTGAGAATCTAGAAAAAGTCATTTTGATAGAAAAAATTGGATCATTTCTGTACAAAAATGGCCCAACCATCGTCATTATGGACAGTGAAACTTTTGATCAATATGAAATAGATGAGAGTGTTATTGGTGAACAGAGTATTTTTTTAATTGAAGGAATGAACATAATTATTAATTTTTATGAAAACGAAATTTTGTCAATAACGTTACCCGAAACATGTGAAGTCGAGGTTTTAGAAGCTGATGCAGTGATTAAGGGGCAAACTGTTTCCTCATCCTTCAAACCAGCCATAGTTACTAACAACATAAGAGTAATGGTTCCTGGTCACATTGAAATAGGATCAAAAATTATAATAAAACCAATCGACGGATCCTACGTTGAAAAATCAAAAAATTAGTTAATTTCATGCATCCTGTTTTAAAATGTCTTATAAATCACCATTAATTAATGTTATCAAAATAGGCATGTCAAAAATTTCCAGAAGATTGACTAGAGATTTTGGTGAAATTGAAAATTTACAACTCTCTCACGATAAAATCGATAATTTCACCCAGAAAAGTATAATTTATGTTCAAAAAACTCTTAAAGATTATTTAAAAAACTCAAGACCTAAATGGTTTTTCTTTAATCATTTTAATAATGAAAATATTGAAGGCAAAAAAATAAATTTAGATGATGACAATTATTTTTGGGTAATAGAGCCAATATCTGGATTAAATAATTTTAAAAGAGGAATTCCCTTTTTTGCTGTTTCAATAGCTGTCAAAAGAAATGAAGAAACTATAGTATCTTGTATCTTTGACCCAATAAGAGATGAGTTTTTCTTTGCCCAAAAAGGTGGTGGTGCATTCCTTAATGATAGACGAATCAGAATTTCAAATAGAACAGATTTAAAACAAACATTAATTTCTGTTCAAACAAATTTTAGTGAAACCTTGTTCAAAAATTTTCTTAATTCAAAAAAAATTAAAATGTCAAACATTAGGTTTCTGTTTTGCAGTGCTTTAAGCTTTGCTTGGCTATCATCTGGAAAATTCGATTGTTTTTTAGGTGAAAATCTAAATTACAATATATGTGAAAGTGGATATTTAATTCTAAGAGAATCTGGAGGTTTTTATTCTGAAATTTTATCAAAAGGATATATTAGTTTGATTGCAGCAAATCCTTCAATCCATAAAGATATTAGCAAACTTATTAAACAAGAAATAAAATTAATTTAAAAGTTGATTGCTTTATCAAAAACTGAAATATTAATAGTGTTTAAATTTAATAAAAAAAAATGACTAATCCTAATAAATATGCCATCAGAATGGTTTTGGTTCTTTTAGCAGTAGGCTTATTGTCTTGGTTTTTGTTTGATCCTTTAAAAAAGGCTTTTGATGGAAATCAAGCATTGAACGGTGTGATATTAGGTACTTTTCTAATAGGAGTGATATTCTCTTTTAGACAAACATTTAGATTAAGCAATGAGGCAAATTGGTTAAAATATATCAAAAGAACAGATACTTTATTGCCAGCAAACTTAATTTCGAAAACAAAACCTGTACTCTTGGCACCAGTTGCCGCTGTATTAAGCGAAGATCGAACAGAAAACCCTTCGTTATCAACTAATTCTTTAACAACTATTCTAGAAGGTGTCTCATCTAGATTAGATGAAAATAGAGACATATTAAGATATATGATTGGTCTATTAGTCTTTTTAGGACTTTTAGGTACTTTTTGGGGATTGTTACAAACGATTTCCTCGGTTTCAAATGTAATTAGCTCATTAGATATCCCAAATAATAGTTCAAATGAAAATGTTTTTAATCAAATTTTAAATGGATTAAACGCTCCTATGGAAGGAATGTCTACTGCTTTTTCATCCTCTCTATTTGGCTTAGGTAGCTCATTGATTTTAGGATTCTTAGATTTGCAAGTTAGCCAAGCAAATAACAGATTTTTTAATGAACTTGACGATTGGTTATCTCAAATGGCCATATTTACAACCTCTTCTAGTGAAAGTGGCAATATAGGCTTGGGAGAAGCCGCTATAGAGAATTTAGCTATTGTTGCTAAAAGAGCTTCAAATAACGAACATGAAAATTACAGAGTATCAGAAAAATTAAATGAATTAAATCTAGCTCTTAACAGACTTGTTGAAAAATTAGACGAAGAAAAAGGTTTAAAGGAATCAATTAACACATTAAATGTGAATGTTAAGAATATATTGGAATCTGAAAAAATTAACTCATTAGAATTATTGAATGGTTTGACAATTGAATTGAGAGCTTTAGGTAAACAAATCGAAAAATTAAAATAAATTTTTTTAAATTTATAATTATGCTAGCTTTAAAATATAGAAATAAGTCTGAAAATTATACTTGGCCAGGTTTTGTTGATGCTTTAGCAAGCCTACTGATGGTTATCATATTTGTTCTGATGGTCTTTGTCATTGCTCAATTTTACATATCACAAAAGTTGAGTGGGAAAGATAAAGCTATTGTTGAAATGGAAGATAGAATAATTGAATTAGCTGATTTACTCTCCATAGAAAAAAAAGTGACCGCACAACTCTCTATAGATTTAGGAACTTTAGAAAAAAGAATTAAAGAACAAAATTTTGAACTTCTAGAAAATCAGAAGAAAAAAAACAAAAACGAACACTTACTTAATACCCAAAAATTTGAATTAAACAAATTAAAAAATGAGTTAAATAATAAAAATAATGATATTGTATTGCTTGAAAAAAAATTAGAGGAACACTTATTGAACTCGAAAAAACAAGAAAAATCTTTTAAAGAAAATGAACAAAAATACCTTGCCTCAAAAGAAAAAATTAACATTCTAATTATATCTACAAAAAAACTACAAAATAAAATAAACCAATTAAAAAATTTACTTTCTGTTTACCAAGCAAAAGATGCAAAAGAAAATATTAAGAATTTGAATATAGGTAAAAATTTAAACTCTGCTTTGGCAAGGAGGGTAGAAGAATTACAAAGATTTAAATCAGATTTTTTTGGACGTGTAAAAGAAAAACTTAAAAATAGACCAGAAATCAAAATTGTTGGTGATAGATTTGTTTTTCAGTCTGAAGTACTTTTTGAATTAGGTTCGATTTTCATAGGTGAAAAAGGGAAAACAGAACTTAAAAGACTCGCTACCATACTTTTGGAAATAGAAAAAACTCTTCCAAAAGATATTAATTGGATTTTACAAATTGAGGGGCATACTGACAATTTGCCAGTTAAAAAAGGTCAAGAATTTTTAGATAATTGGGAATTATCGACAGAAAGAGCACTTTCTGTTTTACGATATTTAATAAATCAAGGATTAAGTCCTAAGAAATTATCTGCATCAGGCTACGGAAGTTTTCAACCACTAGTCAATAAAAATAATGACGAATCAAGATCCAAAAACAGAAGGATTGAAATAAAAATAACTCAAAAGTTAAGCTCAGATTGATCCGGAATATTCAAAAATATTTTAAAGCGAGATCCTTATTTCACCTTTTAATTATTTTTATAATTTTTTCTATTTCTGGCAGTTTAACTCTTTATTTCTCATCTTCAATTATAGTTTTTATTGATTTAAACAAATACATAGAATCTTATGTTATTTTTCTATTGATAAGAATTATATTAATTTTCTTTTTATACCAGATAATTTTAATCAGTGTAGCGTCTTTATTTGGTGAATTTGATTATTTCATAGAATTTGAAAAAAAAACACTCAAAAAATTTATTTATAAAAAATAATAACTTGAATAAACTTTTAAAAAAGATATACATTTCTGTAAGGATAAATTAATGAAAAAAGATATACATCCAGATTATCATGAAATAAACGTTGTAATGACTGATGGAACCAAATTCAAAACCAAGTCTACTTGGGGTAAGTCTGGTGACACGCTGAAGTTAGATATTGATCCAAAATCTCATCCAGCTTGGACTGGACAACATAGAATAATGGACTCCGGTGGTCAAGTAGCTAGATTTAACAAAAGATTTTCAGGTTTAAAAACTAAAAATTAGTCTTTGAGAATATGAAACTCGGAAACATTAGAAAAAATTTCATTCAAATCTAGTAATAACTTTACCCTGTTTAATCTAATTTTCCTGTTATTTACATTGACCATAGTATTATCAAAAAAGCTTTGTATCATTTGGTTTGATTGCAAAAATTGACGGAGGTAAATCTTATGGTGATATCTTTTTAAGAGCTGAAAAAGAGTACTCATATTTTAACTTTGAAATGGCAAATGCGAAAATTTTGTTAAAACATTTTGAAGATTGTGAACAAGAGTGTATGTCTTTATTGAATAATGATAATCCATTAGTACTTCCTGCTTATGATCAATGCGTAAAAGCAAGCCATATATTTAATTTGTTAGATGCAAGGG
>CACAMV010000043.1 GCA_902533695.1 uncultured SAR116 cluster alpha proteobacterium | reverse complement strand
TAAATCTATGATTATACCTACTAACAAAGGTCCTAAGGCTGTCCCAAAAACCATTGAAGAAGTTGACAATGATCTAATAGCACCCAAATTTTTTGTCCCAAAATAATTTGGCCAAAATGTTCCACCTATAGTCATAGCGATACCTTGCGACATACCCATAAAAATAAATCCGAAAAAAACAGAAAAGTATGAAGTACCTAATGAAAATATTATTAAACCAATTGATTGAGGAAGTAAAAAAAATGGAAGAACTCTAGCAACACCTATTTTATCAATTAACCACCCTGAGCACAGTAAAGAAGCAACAGATGCTAAGGTATATATAGGAAATATTGAAAAATATTTAACCAAATTCCAATTTTTAATTTCAATTAAATGCATCTGATAAAAAAAGAAAGCAGTAGAAAAAATTGGTGTAACTAGAAGGGGTATAGCAACTGACCAAAATAACCAATGCTTCAATACTTCACTTCTTGTCCAATGTTTATTTTCTAACCCAACTTGATGATTAAATTTTTCTACTTTTGATTGGGGAAGTCTGTCCTCATCTAATAATTTTGTTAAAATGGGCAAAATTATTAGTAAAATTAAAACTCCAAAACCCCAGCTAATACGCCAGCCTAGGTAAGTAATTATAAAAGCCATAATTATTGGGAAAATAGCTTCTCCAATAGAGAATCCTATTACAGAAATAGAAGTTGCTTTACCCTTGTTTTGACCAAACCATCTCCCAATTGCAACTGCAGGAATATGAAACAACATACCTTGACCACAAAACCTCAATCCAAAAATGATAATTGGTAGAAGCCAAATTGAATAATTAATTGCCATGCAAAAACAAAGAATGGCTAAAAGTATAAAGACATAAGCAGTTATTTTCTTTAATTGAAATTTGTCTACCAAGCCGCCTAATAAAAGCATTGTTGATGCTGAAAGCAATGTTCCTGAGGCATATATTGAGCCCCATTGGCCGTGAGACAGTTCAAATGTAGTTCTAATTTCTGTTGCGTATAATGAAATAAAAAAAGTTTGGCCGAAACAGGATGAAAAATACATTAATACGCACGCTAATAGCCATCTAGCATTATTTCTTAAAAACTCTAACATTAACTTTATTATATGATTTTAAACTTTTAACTTACCGATCGGTTCTGCTGTATCATCAACAAAATCTTGGGTTGGGTTACCTGTTCTGCCATAACCATTCCAAACTCTAAAACCTAATAATTCTTTCTGGAAATTATTTAATACTTTTAAAACTTCTTTTCTAATACCAATAGTATAATTTTCTTGAGGTCTATATTGAGGACCACAGAAAGTAATTATAATTGCTATTCTTGGTTCGTTCGTGACATTGGCTCCCGTTCCATGCCACAATCTTCCGTCAGTTATAATTGCACAGCCTGGAGGACCTTCAGCTGCAATTGGCTTAATATTCTTATCCAGTTCTTTTTCTGGATGTCTTCCATACAAGTGTGATCCAGGTACAACCATTGTGCCACCATTTTCTAATGTCATGCCATTTAACATAATTAGAACATTTGATACTGCTGGTCTTGCAATGAGATCATCATTATTCATAATATTTTTATTTATTTTAAGATCAAATTTTTTTCTTGTTATAGAAGCAACCGGTAAAAAATCTTTTTTTCTATTTATTGGATCTGGAGCCCACCATTGATCGGTATGTAGATCCATGGGTACTCCTCCTTTTTTAGCTATGTTTGCACCAAAACTAGAAATAATCGGTTGATTGCCAACAATGTGTTTCATTAGTTCAAAATATTTATGATTATCTAAGATGCTTAAAAACTCTCTTCCTTTATTGGGAAGCATCCAAACTCTCTGGTTTATGCCACCATGGTTGCTATTAAAGTTTTTTATTTCTTTTGAGCTCTTTTTTTTAAATTCTCCCCATTTTCTGGATAAACTTCCATCTTCAAATGCAAGGTGTAGTTTTTTTTCTGCATTAGCTTGTTCAATGAGTCTATTTTTAGCATTTTGATTAATAACTTTTGGAATAGCATCTAAAAGTAAACAATAACCCCATTTTTTAAGATCAATTTTAGCTTTGTTTAAATTATCAGTTGGTTTTGGATATTTGCTAGTCATTTCAAAATTCTATATTTATAGTTTTTAACTTTAAATTAAATTAAGATTAGTTAAAGCTAATTTAATTTTTTCTTTCTGTTCTTCAGTGGCTGGTGAAGTTGGTCTTCTTGCAAAGCCAGTTTCTACGCCTTGAAGTTTTTGAGCATATTTACATAAAGAAGGCATATTATCTAATCCGATAGAATCCCAAAGTGGCAAAAGCCTCTCATGTAAATCTAATGCTGTTTCCCAATCTTTTGCTAAAGATGCATTCCATAATTTAACTGATGGTTTTGGAGCTGCTGTTAAAATTGCAGCTATTGAACCTGGTGCTCCTAGTTGATAAGAGGACATTAGAAGTGCATCAACTGCGCTAAAAATCAGATTTTTTGGGTTTGATCTTCGTATCAAATCTGCAAACAGTTTCATGTCGCCAGCACTTTGTTTTACCCCTAAGACGCCTGGAACTTCATCCATAATCCTTAAAAGAAGGTCTGGTGATAAATAACACCACGGTACTACATTATAAATTAATATTGGTAATCCACATTCTTCATAAATTGCTTTGAAGTGATCAATCATAGCATTGTCGTCTGGCTTAAACAAATAACTAGGTGGAGTAATTTGTAGTGCTTCAATATTAAAATTTTTGATCGACAAACCTCTTGCAATGACTTCAGAAGTTGAGTTTGCAATTATGCCCGCAACTAATGGTATTCTATTTTCTATTGATTCTTGAGTTTTTTCAATTAATGAAATGTATTCATCTCTAGTTAAAACATGTCCTTCGCCTGTACTTCCACCTGCTGCTAAGCCATGTACTCCACTATCAACCAGCCAGTCGACTTGTTTTTTAATAAGTGAAAAATTTAATGAGCCATCTTCCGAAAATGGTGTGGTAAAAGGTGCTATTACTCCTTTTAATTTTGTCATTTTGTTCTCCTATTTTAAAAAAACATGTTATAATACAACAATATATCAAAATTATTTTTAAGTTAACATAATATGTAAATATTATAATTAATCGACTTAAAATTAAAAAAATATTTTTATTAAATATGGATAAATGATTATGAAAATTGATAAGGAAACGCAATTATATTTAAAAAACAGAATTTCTCAAAATGCTTTAAATCATTATGATTTATCTCCAACTCAATTGAGAGAAGAAAGGTTGATTCAATTAACAAAGGATAATTTGAAAGGTCCTGAATTAAATGATGTATTTGAAATGAAGATTGGTGAAAAAGAACTTTTTAAAATAAAGTTAAGGGTTTATGTCCCTTTCAAAATTGTAAAAAATAAAAATTATCCAGTTATTTTGTTTTTCCATGGTGGAGGCTTTGTAATGGGCAATCTAGACACACATGATTATCCATGTCGTTGTATAGCTGAATTTTCAAAAATAATTGTTATTGCAGTGGATTATAGATTGGCTCCAGAAAACAAATTTCCAGCATCTGTGAATGATGCAAAATTTGTTTTAAAAAACTTGGAAAAATTTTCTTTTCCATTCGCTATAGATAATGAAAAAGTTTTGGTCTGTGGTGATAGTGCGGGAGGTAATTTGGCAACTATCCTTGCAATAAATGCCTCATACAGTCTCCTACCAAAAGTTATCGGACAAATATTAATTTACCCATGTGTTGATCTAACCTTATCTATGAAATCAATGGACATAGATTTGAATGGATTAGTATTTTCAGGTAAAACAATGCAATACTTTGTTAACCATTATCTTAATAATAGAGAAGATGAGGTAAATTGGGAGGCCTCTCCATTATTTGCTCCAGATTTAACTAATCAAACACCAGCATATATTTTTGCTGCAGGGATAGATCCTTTGTTAGATGAAGGTATTGCATACAAAAATAGATTGTTAAATAATAACAATCTGGTCAATTATACTCTTTATGAAGGACAAATTCATGGATTTGTTACAAATAGCAGACATTTTCCAAAAGGTCTTGAGTGTCTAAAAGAAATTGGACAAGCCGCTAAAGCTTTGATTAGGTAATTGAATATGAAAGTTGTTGTTTTTGGAGGGAGTGGTTTTTTAGGTATTTGGTTATTAAAAAAGCTTTTAGAAAATAGTATTGAAACTATAGTTTTTGATAAAAATAAAAATAAAAATCTACTTAAAAAGATTATAAATATTTCAAACAAAAAAATTGATTTTATAGAAGGGGATATAACAAACTATGACCATGTCTTTGAGGTCTCCAAAAAAGCAAATCTTTTAATTAATCTTGCAGGATTAATGACTCCTGAATGCAGTGAAAATCCTACTGAAGGTAATTTTGTTAACGTAATAGGATCAATTAATGTTTTTAAAGCAGCTATAAATCAAAATCATAAATATGTAATTTACACTAGCAGTGGAGGAGTTTTTGGAAGAAAAGATGCTAAAATTCCTTTCCCCGAAACTCATTATGGTGTTTTTAAATTAGCAGTTGAAGGTATAGCTAGAGCTTATTATTTAGAGAATAATTTATCTAGTTTTGGATTAAGACCATTTGTAATTTATGGACCAGGAAGAGAAATAGGGGGAACAGCTGGAATTTCATTGGCATGCAAGGCTATTGCAAAAAATAAAGATTATGAAATTCCTTTTTCAGGAAGAGCAGGCTTCGTTTATGTTGAAGATGTAACTGAATTAATTTTTAGAATAATAAAATCTCAACCAATCGGTTCTAACGTTGTAAATGTGAATGGAATTTCGTGCAGTATAAGTCAAGTAATTAAGCTATTATCAAATATTAATGATAAATGTAAAATCACTTTTAAAAACAATGACCTTCCAATTGTAGGAGAAATAATAGGGAATTCGCCAAAAAAATATTTTAGTGATTTTGAATTTACTTCTCTAAAAGATGGTATTATAAATACGATTAAATTCTATAAATAGATCCTAAGTAAAAAAAATTGTACAATGAACAAAAGCATATTAATCATTTCTCTTTCTTTAATTTCTTTGAATGTTTTTGCTATCGAGCCTTACACAGGTATTATTTGTATTAATGATACGAAAAGCACTAAACTTGAATTTTTGTTCAAAGACAAAGGTGATGGATTAACTAAAGTTTTTAAAAGAGTTGATCAACAATTCATTGAGGTAGGAGAAGTGGTTGGTGAAAAGCCTGGCTCTTTTTCTCTATGGGAAGATAAAAATGCCTATAAGGGCATTGACTTTGCTTGGCATCTAGACAAAGTAACAGGCATTCTTAAACCTTTTGTATTAAGCACAAGTTTGAGACAAATTGATATAAATACAGATACTTTATCTTGCAGAGCTGAAAGTTTTTGGTATTAGTTTGAATATTGATATCAAATACCAATTCCAAAAAAAAAATAAGAATAGTAGTTCTGGCATTTTTCTAATGATTTCCGCAATTTTTTTACTTTCCTTGATGGATGGATTTTCAAAATATCTTTCTCAATATTATAGTGTGATTTTAATTAATATGTATAGATATTGGTTTTTTGCTATTTTAATTTTTTTTTTGTGTTTTGAAAAAAAAGAAAGAAAAATAGTAGTTCCAAGATCCCAATTTAGAATAATTCAAATTTTTAGAGGTAGTATTTTAGCAATTGAAATGTGTTTTGCCCATTAT
>CACAMV010000042.1 GCA_902533695.1 uncultured SAR116 cluster alpha proteobacterium | reverse complement strand
GACATGCTTTTAGGATTTTATTCTAGTGCACAATGTGTTCCTGTTTCTGCAAAAGTGGACTCAATGAAAAAATTCATGTGGATCACAACCTGTATTTCACCAGCAGTTTTGAAAGACAGAAATCTAAAATATGTTTTTAGACCTCAAGTTCATGGAGGAAAATTTGGAGAATATTCAGTAGACTTTTTAAATGCTAACTCTAAAGCTAAACTTGGAATTGATCCAAAGAAACTGAAGGTAGCAATTATTCATGAGGATGGACCTTATGGGTCAGGTGTAGCAGGTGGTAACGAAGCTCAAGCTAAAAAACACGGAATGAATATAGTTATAAAAGAAGGTTATTCAGCTAACGCTCCAGATCTATCATCTTTAATTACTAAGTTAAAACGGAAGAGACCAGATATAATTTTACATACAGGTTATAACCCTGACATAACACTTTTTCTAAGACAAGCTAAAGAACAAGGACTAAAATTTAGAGCACTAATTGGACATGGCGCAGGTTATGGAGTTGCAGACAAATTATATGATGCAATAGGAAAAGACGCTGATCATATTTATAATGTCGACCCTGTTTCAATATGGCTTTTAAGCCCAGATTCTTTAGCACCAGGACTTCCTGCTATTACTAAAATGGTTGGTGAAGCATACATGAAAGAAAGGCCTGACACTAAAGTTAAATCTGCTCATGTAGGAATGGCTGCATCTAACTCTTATGTCTTTTTTACAGATGTACTTCCAAGGGCAATTAAAAAATATGGTGGTATCGGAGTTGAAGCACTGAGAAAAGCATCTCTAGATACAAATATTGCACCTGGTGGAACTTTGCTTGGATACGGTGTTAAATTTCCAAAATCTGGAGAAAACGACATGATGGGTCAGAATATGCTAGCTGCACCTGTTGTCATGCAATATATTGACAAAAAAGTCTATGTGGCATGGCCAAAGAACTTGCAAACTATTGAACCAGTTCTTCCATTACCAAAATCATCTCCTTATGCAAAATAAAGATTGCTTTTGTAATAGGATTAAATAGTGCTAACAGTTAAAAATTTAACAAAAAAATTTGGTGGATTTACCGCTGTTAGCGCTGTTAATTTTTCTGTTGAAAAAGGTGAAATATTAGGTTTAATTGGACCTAATGGGTCTGGGAAAAGTACAATTTTTAATATGTTATCTGGTGTTCATTTTCCAAATAATGGTTCTATAAATTTTCAAAATCAAGAATTGTCAGGTTTGCAACCTCAATCAATTTGTGAACTTGGTATTGGTAGAACATTTCAAATACCAAGACCTTTTAAAAGACTCACTATTTTAGAAAATGTTGCATTAGCCGGTTATTTTGGAAATCAAAACGTTAGCAAATCTCAAGCATGGTCTTATGCTGAAGAAGCCCTTCATTTAGTTGGTTTACCTAGTGATCCTAATATAGAAATTGCTACATTAGGTGCTGCAGGTTTAAAAAAATTAGAATTAGCCAAAGCTCTGGCGACTAAACCAAATCTATTATTAGCTGATGAAAGCTTAGGAGGCTTAGATCACTCTGAAATGGATCAAGCTGCAGAAATGTTAAAGAATATTAGAAAAGAATTAGGCATAACAATTATATGGGTTGAGCACATAATGGGCGTTCTAATGAAAGTAGTTGATAGAGTAATGGTACTGGATCACGGGGAAAAAATTGCAGAGGGTTCTCCTGAAAAAGTGTCTAAAGACAAAAAAGTTATTGAAGTTTACTTAGGTTCTGATGCTAAAGAAATAGCCAAAGCTGCAAAAAGATGAAGGTTTAAACGAAATGCTAAGAATATCTAAATTAAACGCAGGCTATGGTTCATTTCAAGCACTATTCAACATTGATATAGAAGTTAATTTTGGTGAAGCTGTTGCAGTCATTGGCCCAAATGGAGCTGGCAAAACGACATTAATGCGTGCAGTATCTGGTTTAATCCCAGTAAAAAGTGGTTCAGTAGATATGGAAGGTGTAGATCTAATTAACACCCCTTCTCATGATATTGTAAAATTAGGTATTGCTCATGTTCCAGAACATAGAAGACTATTTCCAAGAATGAGTGTTGAAGATAATATGAAAATGGGTTCATTTTCACCTCAATTTCGTGAAAAGTATGCTGAAAGGTTAGAGTTTGTATATAACTTGTTTCCCAGAATGAAGGAAAGAAGGAACCAACTTGCAGGTACAATGTCGGGTGGGGAACAGCAGATGTGTGCGATTGGACGTGCTTTGATGTCAGATCCAAAAATATTATTGATGGATGAACCATCTGCTGGGCTTGCTCCTGTAATAGTTCAACAAGTTTTTGAGTTAATTGATAAAATTAAATCTGATGGTTTAACTGTCCTCATCGTAGAACAAAATGTTAAACAAGTTTTAAAAGTTGTTGATAGAGCATATATCCTTGAAGCAGGTTCATTAAGAATGCAAGGCAGCTCTAAAAAATTACTTGGTAGTAAAGAAGTGCAAAAAGCATACTTAGGAATGTGAGGAATAAATATGGCAGAATTTTCAGAGGCGCTTTTTAGCATTTTTTTTATTGAAACTTTGTTAAATGGACTTTTACTTGGCGGTATATTAGCCTTACTGTCGTTAGGTTTGAATTTAATTTTTGGAGTAATTGATGTAGTTTGGATTTGTTACGCAGAAATTATTATGGTTGGAATGTATTTAATTTTTTGGCTGAATACAGACTTAGGTTTACATATAATACCTTCCATGTTTCTCGGTATACTATTTACAGGTTTTGTCGGTTGGCTTACTCATAAACTTGTAATTTCTAAACTAATAAATGCTGCTCCAATTAATCAATTAATAGCTACCGGAGGTTTGTTATTCTTTTTTCAAGGTGCCGCCATGATAGTCTTTGGAATAGAATTTAGAAATATGGGTATTAGTCTTGGAAGTTTAGCTCTAAGCGAAGACATTTATTTGTCCTGGACAAGATTATTATCATTTGCAATTTCTGGCATAATTGTAATTATTTTATATGTTTTTCTTTCAAAAAGTTACTTAGGTGCAGCTATAAGAGCAATTAGTCAAGATAGAGAAATTATGACCTTAATGGGCGTTGATACAAAAAAATTATATCTTATGACTTCTGCAATTGGAGGAGGTTTAGCTGGTTTAGCAGGATGTCTTCTTGTTCTACAGTACGATGTTCATCCATTTATTGGTCTAAGTTTTGGCCCTATAACATTCATAATTTGCGTTATGGGAGGTTTAGGAAATATGGTTGGCGGCTTTCTAGCTGCTTTTATATTTTCTGAATTGATAACGATAGGAGGTTATTTCGCTGAAATTGAATGGGGTTATGTTTTAGCTTTTGTATTTTTTATTGCTATGATGTTTTTAAAACCTGAGGGTCTTTTTACGAGGAAGTCATGAACAATAATTACATTATAGGTCTGCTAACCTTAATTTTATTATCTTTACCTTTTATAGGAGTTACTGGATATCCTTTACATATTGTAATTACAATTCTTATTTGGTCTTTTGCGTATACTGGATGGTCAATTATGGGTCGTTTCGGACTTGTTTCTCTTGGTCATGGAGCTTTTATGGCCATGGGAGGATATATAACTGCTTTATTATGGAATTACTATGGTCTTACACCATGGATCGGCATTCCCATAGCTTTAATTTTAACAGCATTCTTAGCAATTATAGTTGGTTATCCATGTTTTAAATTTAGAATTATTGGTCATTATTTTGCTTTAGTAACTTTAGCTCTTTCTGAGGTTGTCAGACAGGTAATTATAGCAACAAGAGATTATACTGGTGGGTCTTTAGGTTACACTCCTGAACCTCATGGTGAGGGAGGTTGGTCGATATATGCATTACAATTTCCAGATGATAGAACAGCCTTTTTATTTATAGCTGTTTTTATTTGGATAATTGGAATATTAATTTGGAAATACATAGATAACTCTATGTCAAGATATGCCCTTGAAGCTATTTCTGAAGATGAAGATGCATCAGCTGCTGTAGGCGTAAAAGTTACAAGAGAAAAATTAAAAATAACTGTTATAAGCGCTCTTATAACTGCGTTCGCTGGTGCGTTATATTGTCAATATCAAATGTTTATATCTCCAGATACTATTGGTGGTGTGGGCATTTCTTTACAAATAGTTTTTGCTGTAGTTGTTGGTGGAATTTATAGTGCATTAGGTCCTACAGTTGGAGCAATTATTACCCTATTATTAGCTGAAATTTTAAGAATCTCAATTGGGACTGCAAGAGTGTGCGTTACAGATGACTTTTGTTTAAATGCCTCAGGGTTTCCCCTATTTATCTATGGCATTATGTTAATAGTTTTTATTATCTTCCTTCCAAAAGGTATAGTTGGAAGTTTAATGGACTTCTTTAAAAATAATTCAAGTAAAAAGATCAAAACAGAGAACTAATTTTTAATGAATATAAATGTCGGAATTTTTGGGTTTGGGGCTATAGGCCAATATATATATAATCATATTTTAAGAAACAAAAATTTAAACATTACTTGTAAAAAAGTTTTAGTTAGAAATATTAGAAAATATAATTCATTAAATATTCAAGAAATTACTGATGATATTGAAGTTTTTTTTTTAGACAATCTTGATTATGTTATTGAATGTGCTGGTCATCAAAGTGTGTTTGATCATGGAGAAACTGTATTAAAGAAAGGTTCGAATTTTATAATTACTTCAATTGGGTCACTTACAAATGAAACTTTATTAAATAAATTAGATCAAACAAGTAGGAAATATAAAAAACAAATAATCATTCCCTCAGCTGGAATTGGTTCTCTAGACATCCTATCCGCAGCGTCACAAGGAGAATTAAAAGAAGTTGAAATGATTGTCAGGAAAAGTTCTGGCTCATGGTACGGTACAATAGCAGAAAAAGATTTTAATTTAAAAAAGCCAAACAATGATCTTTTGTTATTCGATGGTTCAGTTAAGGATGGAGCTAAATTATATCCTCAAAATGTCAATATTTCTGCTGCAGTTGCTTTCGCTGGTGTAGGTTTAGAGAAAACAAAATTAAAAATAATATCAGATTCATCAATAAACTCTCACATAATTTCAATTAAAGCAAAAGGTGACTTTGGTGAATATTTTTTTGAAGAAAATGTTGTTCCATCACCTGAAAATGAAAAAACAGGAAAAATTGTTTCTTTAGCTCTTATAAAAACACTTAAAAATTTAACATCCAATTTTATAATAGGAAATTAATAATTTAAATGTAGCAAGGACCCTCAATTAAAGGATATTTTGCTAAAAACTTCTCATCAATATCTAAACCTGTGCCTGGAGAATCAAGAGGTTCAACAAATCCATTTTCATCTAATTTAAATGGATCAATACCCATATCGTCTCTAAAAGGATTGTAATAAGATACATCTCCTTCAAAATAACCAGCATTTTCTATTGAAGCAAGAATATGTATTGAAACAGCCATATTAATAGCAGTAAGTGAAGTATGAGGATTTATAGATATATTCCATCCTGACATTAAATTAGCAATTCTTATTAATTCAGTAACACCTCCTGCTTTAGAAACATCTGGTTGAGCATAAGTAATAGAATCATCCTCAATCAATCGAGCAAACTCATATCTAGTAAAATGATTTTCTCCTGCAGCTAAAAATACATTGCTAAAAGTTTTAGCAGCTCTGTAATTTTTAAATTCCATTGCAGGAAAAGGCTCTTCTAACCAACCAATGTTATATTCTTCAAAAAATGGCATAATCTTTTGAGCATCTTTAAGGGTATAATTAGTATTTGCATCTACTAACACATTTATTTCTTCGGGAATTGTCTCCCTTACCTTTTTTACTCTTTCAATATCTACTTTTATATTATCTCCTACTCTCAATTTTATTGTCTTAAATCCTTTGCTTATATGTAAGAGAGTTTCTTCTGCCAAGGAACTTGCGGGTTGCCACCCTAAGGCAATTCCACCAGCATATGAAGGTATTTTTTTTAAAAAACCACCTAAAAGTTTATAAATTGGTGTATTAAAATATTTTCCTTTAATATCCCATAGAGCTATATCAAGACCACTTAAAGCCATAGTTGAAGCATACCCCATACCATGGCTTGATAACTGCATCTTATAAATTTTTTCCCAGATTCCAATATTATTTAATGGATCCATTCCAAGAACTAATTCTTTAAATGTTGTATCTATCAATTTTGCAATAGCACCAGGACATCTTCCATGATGAGCTTCTCCCCATCCGATAATTCCAGAATCAGTTACAACCTTTATCAAAACAGCATCTCTTTTGATAGCTAAACCAATACCTAATCTAACATTAGATTCTTGTGGAAT
>CACAMV010000041.1 GCA_902533695.1 uncultured SAR116 cluster alpha proteobacterium | reverse complement strand
ACAAAAAATAATGTTTGATTTTTATCTAAATGCTAAACCATTAAGTTCAAAACATATAGTTGGCAAAGGAAAAGCAAAATATGTTTTAGAATTACAAGCAGGTATAATCAATAAGTTAGGTTTAAAATTAGGAAGTAAGCTTTTGTTTGATGACAAAAAATGAATGTCTAAAAAATATTAAAAGTAAAAAACAACTTTTTAATTTGATAATTTTAGAGTAGATTTCTAATTCATGGATTTTGTAAATTAGAGGATAAGTTGTTAGAATTTCCTGCTTTAATATTGGTTTGTGTTAGTATTTTTGGTTATATAAACCATCGCTTTTTAAAACTACCTATCACTGTTGGATTAGTAATCATAGCTCTAGTTACTGGATTAGCAGTAATGATTATAGATATGATTATGCCTTCTTTAGGAGTAACAGGAATCTTAAAAAACTGGTTAAATGAAATAGATTTTAATAGAACTTTAATGAATGGAATGTTGAGTTTTCTTCTTTTTGCAGGAGCTTTACATGTAGATTTAAATGGTTTAATGAAAGTTAAAATTCATGTTGCTGTCCTGGCTACTATTGGTGTAATGATATCAACTTTAATTAATGGCACCTGTTTTTATTATTTTGCTCAAATTTTTGGATTTCAGATTGAGTACTTATACTGTCTTATTTTTGGAGTGATTGTTTCTCCAACTGATCCAGTTGCAGTTTTAGCTTTGTTAAAAAGATTAAAAGTACCTAAAAGACTTGAATCAATCATTGGAGGAGAGAGCTTATTTAATGACGGCGTAGCAGTAGTGATTTTTTCTGTATTGTTAACAATTGCATTTGGAAGTTCAACCGGTCATGAAGCAGAATCTATGAATGCTAATGCTGTTCTAGGTTTATTTGTTAAAGAGGCTTTTGGAGGTGCATTATTAGGCATTATTTCAGGTTATTTAACTTTTTTACTCTTAAAAAATATTGATGATTATGTTATTGAAGTTATTGCTACCTTAGCTTTAGTAATGGGTGCATATTCAATAGCTTTAAATTTACATATTTCTGGACCAATTGCGATGGTTGTTGCAGGTGTTTTTATTGGTAATACAGGTCGCCAATTTGCTATGAGTGAAAAATCTAGGCAACATGTGACGGATTTTTGGCATTTAATCGATGAAATACTTAATGCGGCTTTATTTGTATTAATTGGTTTTGAAGTGATAGTTTTATCATCTAATATGGATATCATAACATTAAGTATAATTGCAGTTGTAGTAGCAGTTATAGCTAGATTTTCAGCAGTTTCTCTTCCTTTGCAATTTTTGAATCCTATTATTGCTAAAGAGCCAGGTGAAATTACAATTTTGACTTGGGCAGGACTTCGAGGTGGTATATCTATTGCTTTAGCATTATCTCTTCCTGAAATGGACATTAAACCAATTATTTTAACCGCTACTTATGGTGTAGTAATTTTTACAATTTTAATTCAAGGTTTAACTATTGAAAAATTAATTAAGAAATTTCACAATTAAATTATTTGATTTTAATAAAAAGCTTGAATTTCAATATTTTTGTAAATATAAAAATCTCACGGGGCGTAGCGCAGTCTGGTAGCGCATCTGGTTTGGGACCAGAGGGTCGGGAGTTCGAATCTCTCCGCCCCGACCACAATTGAAACTAATTAAACCCAATTCAGGCAACATTCTACATATTTTCTGCCATTTCAAAAGTGGACTGTAGAGGACATCAACAGCGCAAGTTACGATAATAACGCAAGTTTTTGTGATTCAGTTTAAAGTTTGGTTATTTAAGTATTTTAGTCTGATCAGAGACCATTGAGTTGCCATTTATTCTAGTTACCTAAAAACTTTCGAATCACGTTATCAATCATTTTTGAGATATTATTGTTGCAGTTATTATGGGGCAGACTCCCACAAAAAGTTATAGAGCCAACAGAAAAAACGCCGCCACCATTTGGGGTATCGAAATATACTATATCTGCCCTAATTAATTCCTCAATTGGCTTGTGAGGCCATGTATCATGATGAGTTAGTATATCTTCTGGAACCAGTACAAAACTATCATCATGACCTTCTGATGAAGCTATGATGGTTGCATTTAGTGGAGTTCCCAAATTAATATCGGCTCGGTCTAGTTCGAATCCTGCCGCACCACCACCGGATAGACCAAAATCACCAATGATTTCATCTATTATCCCGTCAAAGATCCAGGAAACTTCGGAGTTATATGATTGTTTCGACCGACGGTACGGTTTGCCAAAATGATCTCCTTGAGAGGTAAATCCAACGCCGCTCAATACCTGTGGGGCACGACCATTTCGGCGCCAAAGTCCGCCGTAGGTCCCGTCAAAGGCATTGTAATATTCTCCTGGTTCTGAGGCCCATGCGCGTATTCCCCCTTCCCCCCTTCTTATTTCGACAGCGTCTTCCCAATGATCATTTACCGCTACTTTCCAGTAAAAACCGTTTCCGCCGAGGTATAAGAGATGCCCACCTTTGTTTGTGTATTCCTGAAGAGCGTTAAGAGAATTACTTGTGTGATATTCGGGGTGAGAACATGTTATAAGTACATCATAACAATCGATTACATCTGCTCCGTACTTATGGATTTCATCATCAGTTATAACATCAAAATCGTACCCTTTTGCTTCTAACCAATACCACAGATGACTGTCTGCTGGAAAATGTCTGCAACCCGAACCTGGCACTTCTGGGTAGGAAATGACATTGGAGCGCATTGTTATTATTGGTCTTCTTCGGGAGGAGTAACCAATACCACTGCCATCTGAATGGTAATTGTACGTGGATAGTCCATACTCGATGTGGTCATCCGCACTCCATTTTTGGGCTCCCCAATCTTTCATCCGTTGGCGCATTTCATTATTGGTATTCCCGCGGGCAATATTGGCGTACACAGTATAAGTGAATGTAGGTATCAGAACACAAATCCGAGCCTGGGGTTTTTTCAATGGTGCGGTGACAAAAAAAGGTATCATTTCTGTTAAGTGGTCTGTGGTTTCTAGTTTTGCAGCATAAATTCCACTTTTAAAATCTGGAGGGACGTGAAAAATAAAATCAGTTTTCCACTCGCAATCATACAGGTCGTCATCGTGAAAATGTATCGCTCCATAGTGTTCGGGTTTTTTTGTCCAATCAAAGCAACTGCCATCCCATATGAAACCTTTAACCGCCCTAGTGGGTAAATTTATAATTTTACCGTGAAATTTGTTTTCGCTTATATCTAATGCATCTTGGGAAGATATATTTTTAGAAAAATCCCAGACAGCTGTGATCCTCTGATCATTGCTGCCTTTTGCTATATCAAGGACCTCCTTATAGATGACAGCATCATTGATGAAAAATGGCCTTTCTATTTTTCCATTAAAACAGTTGGTTATTTTCTTGTTTCCGGCGGCACCAATTATCAGAGGTTGTTTCGGAGTTGGTCTTGGTCTTATCGAACACGTTATTTCTTTTTGGAGTGGTCTATCCAGATCAAAACTATCGATGACTGCTGTTTGGTAGATTCCCAATTTTTCTAACTCGAGGTCAAAGGTGGCCCATATATGATACCAGCGCTTCTCTGATACCGGTCTATCTATTGATAATCGGGTTATATTTTTTTGTCCATCAGCAACTACTACCGACACACCCTTGGGGCCAACAAAAAGTGCCATGCCTGCATCATGTGCTGAATTAAATTGGCTGATTATACATTGATCATTAATATCAATATTAGTTGGCCAAATGGTAGCTCCTACTGTAAAGCCCTTAGAAGGGTCGAAATACTTGTTTGCGGGAACTCTTACATATGAGCCTAAATTGATTGTCTGCCGGCGAGATGGGTATATCCCTGAAAAATTCGATTTTATATCTTCTTCTATTAATCCAGGGCCCTCCGGATTAGGGTCCCCAGAAACAACTCTTATTAATTTAGCTTTGTAAGGATCTTTGGAAGCACTTGATACTTTGAAATGTATTTTTTCTCCCGGTGTTAGAGAAAAACGATCTGCGTATCCAGTTATCGGTATTTCATCGATTTTTTTCCAATAATTCATTTAAAAGCTCCATAACCATAATAAATATAATAACATAATCGAAAAATTCCGTGAAGTATGTCTATGCTAAAATCAATATATTAATACTATTTGATACAACTAACAGCGCAAGTTAATGTGATGATTTTCTCGACAGACATTGTTATTACTTCATAAAAGGGTTCTAGCAAATAGCTCCGCCCCGACCACAATTAAAACTGTTGAAAACCATATCAGAAAATATTCTGTATATTTTATAAGAAATTTTTAGTGTCCTTTAGAGGACATCAATAACGGTAAATTTAGAGATCAACAACAGAGAAAATTTGCTCTACAACGACCAACATTGTTTCGTGAATCATTTGTCTTGATTAAGGAGATGCTCCATCTTCTTTCTGAAAGCCATAATGTCATTAACGTCGACAAGCTCAACATCACAGATCTTTACTATCTCGTCTTTCCTAATAGGATTTTTCAGTTTTACATTATGTGCAAGTCCGATTGGCAAAGCACTCGTTTTGTAAGACAGGCTCGCTGGAATAGCTTTAGCCCACACACAATATCCTCCTTCTCCGTCTAACATTTCTCCTGCCGCAAGATCACGTTTTGCTGTTGCAACTGCGTCTGCATTCCACAAACGGGATGCACCTGTTGGCTCGTTTCTAAGTACAGCGGACATAACGCTAGTATTTGTTTCTAATCCAATCATATGAAACGGTCGCCACATTGAAGCATACCATCCTGAGATATCTGTAAGCAGACCATATTGACGGAAGCAGTCACGGCTATATTCGTTGGGTGCTCTGAATGTCACAAACATGCCGTAGCAAATATTATTGTAAACATCTCGGCCATCTGGCTCACGGCTTGCAGCAATATCAAGAAGTCCTGACTTTGGAAGTCTTCCACCATCTTTCGCTGGTTTAAAAACACGGGCTAGGTCGTGAAGGCCAGTAGGATAAAAAGCAAGTCCGTTATTTGGGCAATCAAGTCCAGTAGCATTAGCTACTGCTGCCATTTCAATAGCGGCTTTGGTGCCGTCGGTAAAGGAATTGTACATTTTTGGGTTGAAATCGCCGGCTGCTACCTCTTCATCGCTCCAGCCGAAATATTCCCAGACTGTATCGGGTGTCGAATAACGATAATGCGGTTGGAAATTCATTCCCTTGCCTGCTGCAATTAGTTCAAGTCCATTTGTCCGGACCCAGTCAACTAGTTCGCAGATTGCAGCTGGCTGATCACCATAGGCCATACTAAAGACAACATTATTTTCTTCTGCTTTTTGGTTTAGATAGGGGCCACATAGAACATCGGCTTCAACATTAACCATGACGACATGCTTAGCACTTTCTATTGCCATTAGGGCGTGCCGCACACCGAAAAGTGGATGACCAGTTGCTTCAATAATACACTCGATTTCGGGAATTTTACAAAGGTCTTCTGCATTCTCGGTTAGCCATGTTTTTCCAGATATTACAGCGTCATTAGCGCTTGTGGCAAAACAATTTGATGTGTCCCAGCCTACGCGGTGAAAGGACTCTCGTGCTTTTTGTACATCTAGGTCAGCCACAGCTGTGATAACTATGCCTTCGATGTGGCGCGTCTGTGATAAAATCATTGAACCAAATTTTCCTGCACCAACCAAGCCAATCCTGACTGGTTTTTTTATCTTACTTCGAGCGGATAACATATTGCTGAGGTTCATTATATTCCTCTCAGTTAATAAGGCTTTGATACTTCTTTGTTGCCCTATCAAATATAGTTAGCTTAAATATAAATTCTTTAGACATTCTAATTGAACTAATATAATTTTATTTTTAAAGAAAAATAAAAAACTGAATAATAAAATTTACTTAATTAATATTCTTTTGGGGTAATTAGAAATGACAAAAACAAATTATTTGTATTTTGAGTCCCGTCCTTTTTTTCATGAAGGAATGAGAGAGTTTCAAGACATATTTGATGGTCGGAGAACTGCTGAAGCGATTGAAAAACATCGTAAACATTATTATTTCTGGGATGATGAAAGAAAAATGATCAAAAAAGCACGTTTTTTCTTTATAGCTTCGTGTTGGAAAGATTATATTGATTGTAATATTAAATCAGGAGATGAAGGATTTGTTAAAATAATAGAAAAAGATTTGATTGAATATCCTGAATATGATGGAAATTCAATGTATAGAACAGCAGGAAATATTTCAAAAAACCCAAATGTAGGTCTTCTTTTTATAAATTTTGATGGAAAAAGTAGGAGAATACGTATTAATGGCAAAGCAAGCATTCACTTTGACAAAAAATCTCTATCCAGACATTTTGGTGCAAAATTTGTAGTTCGAGTTAAGTGTGAAATATACCCAAACTGTCCACGTTATGTTCCAAATTTATCAAATGGAAAATCTTCGCAATATGTTCCTAGATCAGATAATGAGCCACCTCCTCCTGAATGGAAACAACGAGATTACATCCGAAA
>CACAMV010000040.1 GCA_902533695.1 uncultured SAR116 cluster alpha proteobacterium | reverse complement strand
TGGTGGGACTTCTCATATTCAGTCTTTAATTGCTAATAATGACTTTAATATTGAAAAAAATAATTATTTTTCTACTAAACAATCATTAATTGTCCAAACTGTAAATAGTTATTTAAATTTGTATAAAACTAATAAAATTTTGCAGTTAAGAAAAACAAGTGTAGATAAATTTTTAACTCATGTAAAAGCGTCTAAATTAAAACTTAAAGCTGGCGCGATAACTCCTACAATTGTAGCTGAGGCTGAAGCAAGTTTAGCTAGAGGTGAATATCAGTTGGTTCTAGCTAAAACTGAAAGTGATCAATTTAAAAATGAATTTCTTAGTATAGTGGGACAAAATTTTGATATTAATAAAATGGTTTTACCAAATGTTTTTTTTGATTTACCAAATAAATTAGAAGATGCTATGTCAATTGCTTTAAAAAACAGTCCTACAATATTAAACTCTAAGATTAAGAAAAAAACAGCTCTTTTGAAAAGAGACAAACAGATTTCTTCTAAAAAACCTACTTTTGAAATTGATTTACAATATAAAAATAGTGAAGCGACAACTTCGTCATCTTCTAATGATTTTCAAAGTTATGGAACTGTACTAACCTTTAAAACACCATTATTTTACAACAGGTCTGAAAAGCATTTATTTCTTAGTCTTCATGATGAGTACAAGAGTATGATTCAAGATCACAAAGAAACTTTACGATTGCTTAAGTTAAACGTTGCCTCAACTTTTAATAGTTACAAAAATTCTTTTTTGAATACAAAGGCGGCAAAAAAAGAATTAAGTGCCGCTAAATTAGCTCTAAAGGGTATTAAAAAAGAAGAAGAATTTGGTATGAGAACTTTGTTAGATGTTCTTGATAATGAAGTTAATGTAATAAATGCTGAAGTAAACCTTCTTGAAAGCAAATCAAAAGAGGTTTTAGAAAAATTTAATTTAAAATCTGTAATTGGCACTTTGAACATAAATGATTTAATTAAAGATTTAAATATAAAATTTGATAATGAAAAAGAATTTAATATACCATCTATTTTTGAATTAAATTACTAATGAAAATCAATAACAATTATAAAGCTATTGAAACTAAATGGTATAACTCATGGTTAGAATCTAGTTCTTTTGATTCAGATCCAAAATCAAAGAATGATCCATATTGTATAATGATGCCTCCGCCAAATGTTACTGGATCTTTACATATTGGACATGCTTTAACTTTTACACTTCAAGATGTTTTATCTAGATTCTATAGAATGCAAGGCAAAGATGTTTTATGGCAACCAGGGACAGATCATGCAGGCATTGCTACTCAAATGGTTGTAGAGAGAATGCTTGCTAAAAAAAATATAACTAGGAGAGAATTAGGAAGAAAAAATTTTTTAAAAAAAGTGTGGGAATGGAAAAATTTGTCTGGAAATAAAATTACAGACCAATTAAAAGCACTTGGCTGTTCACCTGATTGGAAAAGAGAAAGATTTACTATGGATGAGGGTCTTTCTAAAGCTGTAATTCAAGTTTTTGTAAATTTGTATAATGCTGGACTTATTTATAAAGATAAAAGACTTGTAAATTGGGATACTGAGCTTAGGACTGCTATTTCAGATTTGGAGGTTGAACAAAAAGAAGTTGAAAGTAATTTTTGGTATATTAAATATCCTTTGGAAAATAATAATTTCATTACCATCGCTACTACTAGGCCTGAAACAATGCTTGGAGATACTGCTGTAGCTGTTAATCCAAAAGATGAAAGATATAAAAAATTTATTGGCTTAAATGTTACTTTGCCATTTTTAAATAAAAAAATTCCGATTATTGCCGATGAATATACAGAACCAGAAAAAGGCTCAGGAGCTGTCAAGATAACTCCAGCTCATGATTTTAATGATTTTGAAGTTGGAAAACGACATAATTTAGAGGTTGTAAATATTTTAAACTCAGATGGAACGATAAATGAAAACGGAACTGATTTGTTTAAGGGGTTAGATAGATTTGAAGCAAGAAAAAAAATAATAGAGATTTTAGAAAACAAAAAATTAATTTTTAAAACTGAAAAAATAATTAATACTTTACCATATGGCGATAGATCTGGTTCAATTATTGAACCATGGTTAATGGATCAATGGTATGTAAATGCAAAGGTATTAGCTAAATCTGCAGTAGATTCAGTAAAAAGTAATGAAACAAGTTTTGTTCCAAGAAATTGGGAAAAAACTTTTTTTGACTGGATGAATAACATTCAACCCTGGTGCATTTCTCGCCAATTGTGGTGGGGACATAGAATACCTGCTTGGTATGGACCTGATAAAAAAGTTTTTGTAGCAATGGATGTAAAAGAAGCAAACAAATCTGCTGAATCTTTTTATGGTAAAAAAGTAATTCTTCATCAAGATGAAGATGTTTTAGATACTTGGTTTTCCTCAGCACTTTGGCCATTTTCAACTTTAGGTTGGCCAGAAAATAAACCAGAATTAAAAAAATATTATCCTACTAATGTCTTGGTAACAGGATTTGATATTATTTTCTTTTGGGTTGCAAGAATGATGATGATGGGGATTTATTTTATGAATGGTAAGTCACCTTTTAAAGAGGTCTATATACATGCTTTAGTAAGGGATGAAAAGGGGCAAAAAATGTCTAAATCTAAAGGTAATGTTTTAGACCCAGTTGATTTAATAAATAAATATGGAGCTGATGCGTTAAGGTTTACTCTTTGTTCAATGGCTGCACAAGGAAGAGATATCAAATTATCAGAAAAAAGAATAGCTGGATATAGAAACTTTTCAACTAAAGTTTTAAACGCATGTAACTATTTAAAAATCAACTCATGCTTTGAAATAAAGGAAAGTAATTTAAAAAATATAAAAATGAGTATGAACGTATGGATATTAAATTTAAGTAATTCTTTAAATGATCAAATATTAAATGCAATAAAAAATTATAAATATAATGAATACTGTGATTTAGTTTATCACTTTGTATGGAGAGACTTTTGTGATTGGTATATTGAGTTTATGAAAGCTGTATTTAATTCTAAAAGTGAGCAAAATAAAATAGAAACTAGATATGTTTCCAAAATAATTATGACCAGTATTTTAAAGTTTTTACACCCATTAATGCCTTTTGTTACAGAGGAGTTTAACAAAAATTTTGTTAACTCAAATGATATGTTGATTAAATCTTGTTGGCCAGAAAAGTTTTCTACTAACAAAATTTTTCAAAAGGATAATGTTAATGATTTAAATCAATTAGAAATACCAGAAATAACAAAAATTATTTCTGAAATAAGAGCAATTAGAGTTGAACGAAATTTATCATACAAAAATAAATTAAATCTCCACATAAAATCTTCACAAAATAAAAGGATTTTTCTGTCTGATGAAAATATTCAGTTAATTTCATTTATTGGCAAAGTAGATAATATAAATCTTTTAACTCAAGAAAAAGAATTAGATAAAGATTTGCTTGTGAAGCCTATAAATGATTTTTTATTAGGATTTGAAATATTAGCTTCATTTAATGCAGGCGAGGAAAAAGTTCGGTTTAGAAAAGAAATGAAGTTGACTGAAGAAGAAATTCAAAAAATAGAAAACATGTTGTCAAACAATTCATTTCTAGCAAAAGCACCTAAGCAAGTTGTAGATAAATATAAAAAACAGTTAAATGAATTAATAAACAAAAAAAAAGAAATACAAAACCTTTTGAATTGTTAATAGAAATTTATGGAGATAAATATGAATAGAAACAAGTCTGTTTTAATTGATAAAAATCCTGGTAGAAATGCTCAAACATTTGGAATAGCAAGAGAATTAAACACTAATCTGAATTTTATTCATAATCATTCTGTTGGAGTGTTGGGTAATAAAGGTGATTCTCAATGTTATTTAGGTGTAGAGGGAAAAGTTAAGGTTATTCATGAAATTTTACGGCAAAGAATAGGTAAAAAAAATTCAGATTTTGAGATGAGGCTTGTGCAACCCGAATATACCATTGCAACATCTGATGGCATGAGAAATGGCACAAAAGAAATGAGATATTCATTGATTGGAAGAGAAGTGACAAATGACGCAATTTGCGAGCATTTAAGTGCTAGTGGATTGGAAGGTGTAATTGCAGTAGTCGCATGCGATAAACCTCCTGTAGGGACGTTATCTGCTTTGTTAGAGCATAATAGACCTGCAATTATTATGTCAGATGGAACTATTCGTCCAGGTAAAGACTCAGTAACAAATGAACCACTTGATATAATTTCAAGTTTTCAACTTGCTGGAAGTAATGATGAAAATCTTAAGAAAAGAATTGCCTGTGAATCTTGTCCAGGATATGGAAGTTGTGGTGGAATGTTTACGTATAATACAATGCAAACATTTATTGGAGTAGTTGGAATGCAACCATTACACATGGTTTCACCACCCTCTGATGACAAACGAAGAACTAACGAATTTGCAAAAGAGTTAGTTGATTTTTTAGTAGAAATGGTAAAAAACAATATTACACCCCGTGATCTTGTTACAAAGCAATCCATAAGAAATGCTATGATTGTTTCTATGGCGATAGGAGGATCAACTAATGTTATGTTACATGCCCCTGAAATTGCTAGAGCCGCAGGGTATAAGAATTTTTTTGATGACATTATGAGTATGGAAGAATTTAATCATTTATCACAAAATATTGTACCTGTATTGATTGATGCAAGACCTTTTGGAAAATATTCAATGGTTGATATAGATGATAAAGGAGGGATACAAGTTGTGATAAATACCCTTTTGAAAGCAAATTTAATTAATGGTGACACTTTAACATGTACTGGAGATACTTTATCAAATCAATTGAATAAATTAAACCCTAAAGATCCTGATCATGTTGTAATTTATGAAGTCAATTCACCATTTAAAAAAACAGGTGGCTTAAGGTTATTAGGTGGAAATTTATCTACTGATAAAACAGCAATCTTAAAGCTAGCTGGTGTTGAAGGTGGGTTAGAAAAAAATATTTTTAATGGTAAAGCAAAAATTTTTAATGGAGAAAAAAAATTATTAGAAGCTTTGGATCAAAGTCCTAACGATTTTAAAAATTTTGATATGATTGTTGTAAGGTATGAAGGACCAATTGGGGCACCTGGAATGCCTGAAATGTTGGATCCTACATCAAGGATTACTGCATTATGTAGAGAAAAAAACATAGTAGTTGGGTTGATGACAGATGCTAGGTTTTCAGGCGGCTCGGTTGGCTTGGTGATTGGTCATATTGGACCTGAAGCTGCTTTAGGAGGTCCTATTGCATTGATTAAAGAAGGTGACAATATAATTGTAGATTTAAATAAAAATGAGATAAATTGCGAACAATTGTTAGATCATGCTGTATTTGAAAAAAGAAAAATTGAATGGGAGGAGGAGGTAAATGCAAATAATGGTATCCATCCTTGTTTAGGTGAAGCTGATACTAGGTTATTGGCTAGAATGAGACATTTGGCAGTACCTGCTTCTTCTGGAGCTGGCATGCACCCGAATAGAAAAGTTTGGGTATCAAATCCTAGATAAAGTTATTTAATTTAAATATAATTATTAATTTAATTTTAACCAAATAGGTACATGGTCACTTGGCTTTGAATGTCCTCTTATTTTTTTAAATATTCCAGTATCATCTAATAAGTCAGCCACTTCAGGAGATAACAAAAATAGGTCTATTCTAATGCCATGATCTTTTTGCCAAGCTCCATTTTGATAATCCCAGAAAGAATATTCTTGTGAAGATGGTTTAATTATTCTATAGGCATCTACAAAACCGAAATTTAATATTTCTTTTAAATAATTTTTCACTTTATCAGTGAATAAAGCGTCATTTATCCAAACTTTCGGATCATAACAATCTATATCTTTTTGTATAATATTAAAATCACCGCCAATAATTATTTTCTCATTAGTTTGATAAAGTTTTTTGCAATATGATGTTAATCTTTTTAACCAATTTAACTTGTATTCATATTTTTCCGTTTCAATAGGGTTTCCATTGGGTAAATAAACACAAATGATCCTAAAATCCAAGATTTTTACATCTAAAAATCGTGCTTGGCCATCATCTTTTCCATTAGAAATATTTGGTAAAAAATTCGAAATTAATTTAATTGGAAACTTACTAATTATTGCAACCCCATTATAAGATTTTTGACCATTTACAATAACCTTAAAACCTAAATTTTCAATTTCATTAAATGGAAAGTTTTCTTTTATACACTTTAATTCTTGTAATAGTAATACATCAATATTTTCTTCTATTAAAAATTTTTTTACATGTTCTAATCTAACTTTTATCGAGTTAACATTAAAACTTGCAATTTTCATTGTAATTTTATTTTTAAATCGAAAAACTTGTGCCACAGCCACAATTAGCAGAAGCGTTAGGATTATCTATCTTAAAATAGGATCCAGACAACTCGTTTACAAAATCTAGTTTTCCACCTGTAATAAACTCAATAGAGGCTTCATCAATTAGAAAACTTATACCATGTTCATTAAAAATTTTGTCATCTATATTTTTAATGTTTGTAAATGAAAAGTCATATTGGAAACCAGAACATCCGCCGCCCAAGACAGATATTCTAAAATAGGAATTTGATTTTTCATCTTTTAAAAGATTTTTAATTCTTATAGCTGCATGTTCAGTTAATTTAAAGTTAGTCATATTTTAAACCAATTTTTAATTTATTATTTATTATAAATAATAGATTAAGTCATTGCATACAAGATAAAATAAGTTATTAAGAGGAATAATGAAAATTTTTTCTTTAGAAAGTAGAGAACTTAGGAATTTTGCATCTCATAGTAATCAAAGTCTTGGAAGATTTTATAATGATAGCCCTTTACAATTTAATCGGACAGAATTTCAAAGAGATAGGGATAGAATTCTTTACAGCGATGCCTTTAAAAGGTTAAAGCAAAAAACTCAAGTTTTTTTTAAAAATCATAGTGATCATTTTAGAACAAGGTTAACCCATACTCTAGAAGTTGCTCAACTTTCTCGTTCAATTTCAAGATATTTACATTTGAATGATGATCTATCTGAATCTATTGCTTTAGCTCATGACTTAGGACATCCTCCTTATGGACATGCTGGTGAAGATGTTTTGTCAAATTTAATGGAGGGCCATGGAGGTTTCAATCATAATTTACAGTCTTTAAGAATTGTAACATTTTTAGAAAAAAATTATCCTGATTTTGAAGGATTAAATCTAACATTTGAAACTTTAGAAGGAATAATAAAACATAATGGTCCATTTGAAAAAAATAGTGATATACCAAAATATATTTTTAAATTGCAAGAAAAGTATGACTTTGAATTATTTAAGTTTCCTACACCAGAAGCTCAAGTCGCCAATATATGTGATGATATTGCTTATGTATCTCATGATTTAAATGATGGCTTGAAAAGCAAATTATTTTCTTTAGAGGAAATAGAATCCCTACCACTAATACATGATATCATGAAAGCAAATTCCAGCATTTTAATGAAGCATGACAAAAAAGTTTTTATAG
>CACAMV010000039.1 GCA_902533695.1 uncultured SAR116 cluster alpha proteobacterium | reverse complement strand
ATTTTTTCTGGAAAAGGAGCTCCAAAAACAGCAATTGAACTAGTAAAAACTAACCTGGGAAGATATTGTTCGCCAAGTTGTCTGACAGCTTCAAATAAACCCCAACTTCCTCTAGCATTAATATCCCAACCTAAATCAAATTCATCTTCAGCTTGACCAGAAACAATCGCTGCCAAGTGAAAAATTATTTCTGGTTTTGATGAAACTAAATTAATGCTGGTTTCTGCTTTAGAAATGTCTCCTGTTAAAGTTTCAATTTCAATTTCAGTATTTTCTGGATAGCTAGATTTAACTATATCAAAAAGTTTAATTTTGCTAACTGATTTGCCTTTAATTTGTTTCTTTTCAATAATTTTCTTGAGCAGTTTTTGACCTACCATTCCTGCTCCACCTAAAATTAAAACTTCCATTTTTACTCCTAATTCATATAAAATACTAACTTAGTAAATTGTATAATTCAATTTATACTGGTCAAACATATTTAAAAATAGAAAAATAAAAAATTAATGAAAAAAATTTTGTCTAAGATTAAGGTGCTTCCAGTTTTAGAAATAGAGAATAATGTTGATCCTGAAAAACTAATTGGCTCTCTAATTGAAGGAAACATTAATGTTGTAGAAGTTACTCTCAGAAATGAGATGGGTTTTAAGCATATTGAGCAAATCAGAAAAAAATTTCCTAAAATTAAAGTTGGGGTAGGTACAGTTTTAAATATTCAGCAACTGACTCTTTCTATTAAATCTGGTGCTCAATTTGCAGTTAGTCCTGGTTATAATTTAGAACTTGCATTAAAAGCAAAAGAATTAGATTTTCCGTATCTTCCAGGAGTATCTTCTGCAAGTGATATTATGTCTTTATTAAAAATAAATTTTAATGTTTTTAAGTTTTTTCCAGCAAATGGTTTAGGAGGAATTTCATATCTAAAATCTTTGTCAGGTCCTTTTCCAAAGGCGTTGTTTTGTCCAACTGGAGGAATTAATGAAATGAATTACAAAGAATGGATAGCTGAAAAAAATGTTCTTTGCGTTGGAGGCACTTGGTTGGCACCAAAGGGGTCTAATGATTATAAGGAAATAACAAAAAACGCTTTAAAAATAAATTAGTTTTTATCTAACCTTTATATGCTGCTTCTTTTTTAGAAAAAAAGTGTTCTAATATTTCATAAACCATTAAATAATTTTTTTGTTGAAAGCTGGCATGTGAAATTCCCTCCATAACAGTAAATTGTTTGTTTGCATGTGGTAGCTTTACAAAAAACTTAACTAAATCATCAAAAGATGCAATGCCGTCATATTGACCTCTCATTATTATAGTTGGAACTTTGATTAATTCTGGATTTACTAATGGCAATTTAGAACACATATCAATATAAGTTCCATTGGGCATTGAATTATCAAGAGACATTATTGCTTTAGCAAATGCTAAAACCACTTTTTTTTCAACTGTATCTGGATGATCTCTCTCGAATATAGAGAATACAAAATTTTCATCAATTGGCCGACGTTTTGAGGATAAGAATTGTGAAAGTTTTTTTCTTCTTTGTTCTAATGTAGGACTCCCCTCGCCAGTCCAAACAAAAGCGTCTAAAGCTAAACGAGCAACTTTCTCAGGATAACGTTCTGCAAACAAAGCGGCTCTTAATGCTCCCGAGGAAATTCCATATACCAAAAGTGGACCACAATCTCGTTGTTTAAAAATATAATCTGAAGCAGCGCTTAAATCATCTGCGCCATTTGAAATATCACAGAAAATATCTCTATGTTTTGAGGATTTACCATATCCTTCCATATCAACGCACCAAGTATTATAACCTTTTAATGAAAACCAATTCATTACCGAACTAAATGGTCTGTCTTCAACATGTAAATCAAAAGTAGGTTGAGATGCCATTGAAGAGCCATGAACAAATAAAACTGTTCCTTTTTTATTTTTTGAATCATCAACGTATTTTTCCCAAAGAAATAAATTCACATCTTCATTTTTATTGATCCAATGCTCTATGCCTTTTACATTTTTTTCATTCATAATTTGAATTCCCTTTTAAATATAGAAATTAAGATTTGTACTCTAATATATCCAGACCTCTGTTTCTGTCTATTAGATAGATTAAGCCTCTTTCGTCAACATCTACATCATTAGTTTGGGGTGAAATTTCCCCTTTTGGAGGGTTAGGAATAAAATATCCTGTTTCTTTAGGATAACTTGGCTTTGTTACATCAACCACTCTTAATCCACCTCCAAACCAAGCACAAAAAATAATACCTTCTTCAAGATGTTCTTGAAATTGATGCATACCAAACCTTCCTTTGCTTCGAGAATAGGGTGAGTCCAATTCACTTAAATGAAAGGTTGCCAAAGGTTCTATTTTATTGATATTTGAAATATCAAAAATCCATAAACCAGCATGGGGTTGACCTAATCTATGTTCATGTTCTTCATCCGCGGCTAAAGCAATTCTCTTTCCTGATAATGGTTTTAAGACTGGTAAAATAGTATGAGTTGGTTCAACTACCCAAGGATGATAATTATAAGATCCAATTGTTTTTGGTTTCTTAATATCAGTGATATCTATCACCCTAAACCCAGCATGCCATACTGCCGCCCACAATTCATTACCTACTCTTAGGGCATGATGAAGGCGATTGCTGTATCCATCCCATTTGGGTTTTTCGCCCCCTTCAATATTTTGTCCATCTAGCCACCACTTACTCACTTCTATAGGTAGTTCTGGATTTTTAATGTCATATATTACCAATATATTACCAAGAAATCCCTTCATTTCAGTTGAAATATAGGCATAATTAATGTCCATATCAAATCGATGAGTTCCAAACCCAAATGTTTTTTGATAACTTAACAATTTAGGCTTAGTCAAATCAGAAATATCCCAAATTTTAAAACCACCTTCATCATATCCTCGTATTAAAAACTCATCTAATTCTGAAATTTGTTTTTCATTAAAATGAAATTCCTTCTCTAAAACATTATTTGAGGGAAAAGAGCCATTAAGTTTATGAAAATCATTTCTAAATTTCGATAGTTTAGATGACTTACGTAAAAAGTGACGATTATTTTGTTCAACATTTGTTATCATTATATTTTCTGAAACACGCACCTTGTGAGTATGAGAATAAGGACTATCGGTTTTGATTTCGGAAATTATTTTAGGATTTTTTGGATCAACTACATCAATTAAGCTAGTTCCATGAGGTGGTTTCATATGGCCTACAAAACATGTGTTATTTTGAACAACTATTTGCCCTCCGCCTGGAATGTCTAGATGAGATAAATGTTTAAAATTTTTAGAAATAATCAAATTAAACCTCTTATTTTTGTCTTGAAAAATACTTTTTTAAGCCTGGAACAAATAACGAAATTATAAGAAGTATCCAAAGGGTATTACCCAATGAAGATGAAAAAAGTGTTGTCAGATCACCTTGAGAAATTCGTAATGCTCTTAGAAAAAAATTTTCTAACATAGGTCCTAGTATGACACCTATTAAAATTGCTGCTACATGATAGCCAGTTTTTCTCGCAATATAACCTATTATTCCAAAAATAATAGCAACATAAATATCAAAAACGTAAGCCCTAGGAACAAAAGAACCAACTAGAGTAAAAACAATTATTAGTGGAGCAATATATTTGGTTGGAATAAGAAGAACATTAGAAAAATACCTTGTTAAGGGCATTATTAAAAATCCTAAAATGATGTAAGTTATACCCATTGCTACAAATGGCCCGTAACCTAACATGGGGTTTGTTTCAAAAATATCAGGACCAAATTGTACTCCATGATATTCTAAAACAACTGCCATTATTGCTGCTGTTGCACCACCAGGGACACCAATAATTAATAAAGGAATTAATGTTCCTGAGGTTACTCCATTGTTAGAAGATTCAGGTGCAATTAGACCTTCTGGGTGCCCTGTGCCATATAGTTCAGGAGTTTTAGAAAAGTTCTTAGACTGTTGATAAGCAACAAATGATGCTATTGCTGCACCAGCTCCAGGTATAACTCCGATAATTAGTCCTATAATACTTGTCCAAATTACATGTTTCCATCGAATGAGAGTTATTTTAATACCATTGAATGTTTGTTTCCAAGAATGCATCATTTTTGAGTCTTTAACAGATTGATTTGCAACCATTTTTCTATCAATGACTACAAATGCTTCTGAGATAGCAAACAATCCAACTAAAGCAGGCACCAAAGGAACTTTATCATAAAGTTCTAAAAAGCCAAAAGTGCCTCTTGGAATTTCATAGACTACATCAGCGCCAATATATCCTATCATTAAGCCAAATAAACCAGCTATAAGGCCCTTTAAAGTATCTTGAGAAGAAATTGTAGCAATTAAAGAAATTCCAAATAACATAACAACTATCATTTCAACACTATGAAGATAATAAGCGACTTGTGAAAGCCATGGAATTAAAATTAAAGCCAAAATAGTTGTTAACAATCCACCCAAAACAGAAGATGTAAAAGAAATAGATAATGCTTTTTGACCCTCACCACGTTTTGACATAGGGTAACCATCTAAAGGTGTTGCTGCAGCACCTGCTGTTCCTGGGATATTCACAAGCACAGCTGGTATTCCTGCTCCTAAACGAGATGAAGTGTAAATAGCTACCATAAATATCATGCCTGCTTCAGGCCCTATTGACAAAGTTAGAGGTAAAAGAATAATTATAGTGTTTGCTGCACTAAATCCAGGTATTGCACCAACCACAATACCTAATATAGTAGCAGGAACGATTACCCACCAATATTCAAGGGTATTGCTTATTAATGAAAAAAAAATTCCTAAATCATTTTCCATCTTCAATTCTTTCTACAAAATTTTCAAAAGCTCCTCTTGGAAATTGAGTGTTAAAAATATAGATGAAAATGAAGTAACCAATCAATGAACAACTAACAGAAATCATTAAAGCGTTTTTCCAATTTTTTATAGAAGAAAGCAAAATGATTGAAAAAAATAAAAATATAATAGCGGAAAGCGTAAAACCTAACAACTCAAGAAACATTGTAAAACACAAAGTCAAAACCAATAATGTCAATCTTTTAAAAGATGTTGGCTTATCTATAGTTAAATTAGAAAATGAGATAATTTCTTTTTCTTTTCGAACCATAAAAAAAGTTTTGATAAAAAAAATAAAAATTAATAAAATAAGGAGACTTCCAACTACTATTGCACTTGCCTGGGCAATCCATGGTGCTTCTGTAATAGTTGTTAGATAATATAATGTAAAAATTAATGCTAAACTTGGAATTATAAGATCTGGTAAAACATTTTTCTTTTCTTTTCTGGTGATTTTTGATTTAAACGACATGAATACATCCATTTTTCCCTATACTATCTCATTATTACTAATAGCATAGGGAAAAATATTTTAGATTTTAACCTGACAACAATGAGCGATATTCTTGACCTACCTTGGTAATGTTTTCAACATAAGCCTTACATTCTTTTTCATAGCCCTCGCTGATAAATTCCAAAGGTGCTTTTGATTTAACAACTGCTTTTTTATAAGCTTCATCTGAGAAGACTTTTTTTGCTGAAGAGATCAGTTTTTTAAATCTGTCAGGATGTTTTTCAATTGCTGAAGTTTTTATTCCAAATGCTCTAGCTCCAGCAGGTAGCGGTGGAAGTCCTAATTTATATTCTGTATTTACTAGAATAGCATTAGGCATTTTGTTCTTTAGAACATTTTTTTCATCAAAAAGACCAATGACATTAAGTCCTTTTCTTTTCATTACTGTTGTTGAAGGAAGAACTCCCAGATCTGTTTCACCAGTAAGAACTCCATTACGTGTGTTTTTCCCCCCAGACAATGGTATAAGATTAATTTTCATTCCTGTTTTTTGTGCCAACACTAAAATACCAAGTGAAGCTGGGTGAGCTAATCTACTTGTTGCAACAGTAAGGGTTCTTTTTTTTCCTTCAGCAATAACATCTTCCACTGTTTTCATTTTGCTTTTGGTACTGATAAAAATACTTCCTGGGTCAGCGTCTACCTGAATAAAATATTTGTAAGCATTTAAATCAAATGTTGGCTTTTTTACAACCCAATTTAAAACTTCTGGGCCCATATTTCCAAAAATCAAATCATGGCAGTCATCTGATGCTTTATCCATGTAGGTCTCATAACCAACTCTCCCAGATGCGCCAGGATAAAATTTTGGTTCAAATTTAATTCCCAAATGTTTTGACCATACTCCAGAAAAAGCTCTAAAGTTTCTATCTGCACCACCACCAGCACGTGTTGGGATATATGCCTGAATCTTTCTATTAGGAAAATTACTCCCAAAAGCAATAGATGGTATTGAACCAATTATACTTCCTGCAGCTAAAGCAGTAGAGTAATGTAAAAATTGTCTTCTTTTAAATTTATTCATAATGTCCTCCTTTTATAAATCATAAATAAAGAAATAAACAAAATATAATTTATAATTTTTATATATTAATAAAAATTAGTTATATTTAATATTTTAATTTGTTTTTTTTCAATTTAAAATAATTGTAATGTGAAAGTATAATACAAATATTTAGGAGGATTAAGATGTTGGCGACAAAAAAACGTGTAATAATGATTTCTGGTGCTAATAGAGGAATTGGATTTGAAACAGCAAAATTACTTCAAAATAAAGGATATTTTTTAAGTTTAGGAGCAAGAAAAACTGATGAAATCAATATTAAAGATGATAAAAATAAGTTAATAAAATGTGAATGGGATGCAAAAGATAAAAATTCTTCTAAAAAATGGGTTGAGCAAACTCTAAATTCATTTGGAAAAATTGACGGAGTTGTTTTGAATGCTGGTGTTGAGCTTGGGGGTGATTTAGACGGAGATACTGAAGAAGAATTTGATGAAATGTTTGAAGTAAACTTTAAAGGGCCACTTAGATTAGTTAGAGAGTCAATGGCGGAGTTAAGAAAAAGTGGGTCTGGCAGGATAATTAATGTTGTTTCTCTAGCTGGTAAAAGGCCCAGAAAATCCACCATGCTGGGATATTCAGCCTCTAAATTTGCTTCAATGTCGCTCACGAATGCTATAAGGTTATCTGGGTGGAATGATGGTATAAGAGCAACTTCTGTTTGCCCAGGTATGGTAAAAACAAGAATGACAGATGAGGTTATTGTCCCTGAAGGTCATTTTAAAATGGAACCAGAAGTGATTGCACAAACTATAGCATACGCTTTGACTTTACCTAATAGCGCTGCAGTTGCTGAAATATTAGTTAATAGTAGACTTGAAGATATGTTTTAAACCACTATAGAGTTATATGAAAAAATCTAAAAGAGGAAATGTAGATCCATTCATTGTTATGGATGTAATGGAAAATGCCCGTAAAGCTGAAGAACATGGTGAAGATATAACTCACATGGAAGTAGGTCAACCTGGAACTGCTGCACCAAAAAAAGCTCAAAATGAATTAATTCAAAAAATGAATAATGATAGTTTGGGTTATACTGTTGCATTGGGTTTACCAGAATTACGTTCTAGAATAGCTAGATTATATCGTGAGTGGTATAATCTAGATTTAGACCCCAAAAGAGTTGTTATTACATCAGGATCATCAGGAGGCTTTATTCTTTCATTTGCATCACTTTTTGATGCAAAACAACGAATAGGAATAGGGTCCCCAGGTTATCCAAGTTACAGACAGATTTT
>CACAMV010000038.1 GCA_902533695.1 uncultured SAR116 cluster alpha proteobacterium | reverse complement strand
GTAAAATGAATATAATGTCTAATAATTATAAAATTTTAATCAAAACACTACTCATAGGTCTGTTAGGTGGAGTAATATTCAATGTATTACTTTTGCCTTTACCTTGGATGCTTGGACCTGCTTTTAGCGTTGCGATATTTGCATTATGTGGTGTTAATGTAAATCTTAGTAGAGAATTTAGGGTTCCTTTTGTAGGAATTACTGGAGTTTGGCTCGGTAGTTATTTTCAACCTAGTTTATTAAATGAGCTAAATATATGGTTAATTTCCCTAGGATTATTAATAATTTATGTTCCTTTTGCACATTTAATTTCATTTTCAATTTTGTCTAAAATAAGAAAGCTTAATAAACCTGAAGCGTTTTTCATAGGATCGCCAGGAGGATTATTAGAAATGACATTGGGAGCTGAAGAATGTAATGCAAATTCTAAAAAAGTCTCAATGGTTCATATGACAAGAATATTTTTAACAGTGATGATAATTCCAAATTTATTACTTTTAATTTTTCCAGGATCTTTTACTAGAGAAGCAATTTGGCCCGACTTTGAAGGAAATATTTTGCATATATTTGCTTTTATTATTTTAATTCCATTAGGAACTTTTATTGGAAATAAGATAAATTTACCTGGAAGTCAGTTTTTTGGACCATTAATTATAAGTGCAAGTTTACATGTTACAGGAGTTTTTCAATTACATGCATATATCTCTTTTTTGATCATTTCTCAATTAATTATTGGTAGTTTTTTTGGTTGTAATATGAACGGTCTTTCATGGAAAGTAGCTGGAAATTACGTAATAGATGCCTTAACTGTAGTTTTATGTTTAATTTTGAGTTTTTTGCCTTTCGTAATAGCTTTATATAGTTTTACATCAATTAGACCAGAAGCTGTCGTCCTAGCGTTTACTCCAGGTGGAGTTAATGAAATGGGACTACTTGCTGCTTTTCTTAATATTGAACCAGCTTATGTTGTAACTCACCATTTATTTAGATTGTGCACAGTATTATTTTTACTAATATTTGCTAAAAAGTATTTATATCCAAAATTTAAAAAAATTAATAAAAAAAATTGATTTATTTTTTTAAAAATAAAATTAATGTTTAATAATAATTATTTTAGGAGAAAAAGTTGATTAAAGGTCTCATCTCACCAATTTTAACGCCATTTAATAACGATCTTAGTTTTAATCAAAGCTTGTACAATAAATTAGCCGAAGATTTACTTGCTAACGGTTGCTCAGGCTTAGCACCATTTGGAACAACAGGTGAAGCTCTATCATTAGGAAATGAAGAAAGAATTAATGCTCTTCAGGGACTAATTGATGTAGGTATTGACCCTAATATATTGATACCTGGCACTGGATTATGTAATTTACCTGATACAATAAAAATTAGTAAGTATGCACTTGATTTAGGTTGTCATGGAATCATGACTTTGCCACCTTTTTATTTTAAAGGTATGTCTGACAACGGATTATTTCATTATTTTGAAAAACTTGTAGAAGGTATTAATCATCCAAATTTAAAAATATATCTTTATCATATTCCTCAAGTATCTGGTGTTAGTTTGTCTATTGATTTAGTTAAAAAGCTAAAACAAACTTTTCCAAATATTATAGTAGGTATAAAAGATAGTTCTGGTGATTGGAAAAATACTGAGGCTCTATTAAATATAGAGGAATTAATAGTTTACCCAGGTGCAGAACTCCCAGTCATAGACGCTATTAAGTTAGGAGCACCTGGATGCATTTCAGCTACAGCTAATTTAAACTCTTCAGACATAGCAAAAGTAATTGAACTATGTCACCAAAAAGAATGGGATAAAGCTGTAGAATTGCATAAAAAAGTTAGAAGTGTAAGGTTATTGTTTCAAGATTATGCTCCAATACCAGCTCAAAAAAGACTTTTAGCAAAAAAGACTGGTGATGAAGTTTGGTCTAACGTAAGACCTCCTTTGATTTCAATGACAAAAGAAAAGGGAGATGAGCTAGCTAAAGAATTAAATAATAATTTTGGGTACTCTTTTTAGTTTTTTATGGATATACAAAATACTTTAAAAACACCTTTAAAAGGCAAGTGTCATTGCGGGCAAATAGAATTTGAACTTTCCTGCAATTTGACTGATCTTAAAAGATGTAACTGCTCCCATTGCAGAAGAAAAGGTTTTGTAATGACTACTGTAAAATTAAACGAATTTAAATTAGTTTCTGGTGATAAATTTTTAAAAATTTATCAGTGGAATACTAAAATTGCCAAGCATTATTTTTGTAAAAACTGTGGGGTAAACACTCATCATCAAAGAAGATCAAAGCCTGATGAATATGGTGTCAATGTTGGTTGTTTAGAAGGCTTTAAGATGAATTGGATTGAAAATATTAAATATACAGAGGGCACAAAATTTTCACTTGAAGATAAATCAAAAATGGATGCTTCAGTATTTGAAGGATAAAGTCTTAAAGCTTAAAATCTAAATAATTAATCTTTGAATTTTTATCTATGAATTTACTTACTTCTGGTAGAGGATACTTTAATCCTGAAGCACAGTTAAATAATACTACTGTATCATTTTTTTTAATTAATCCTTGATTTAATGTTTTTTTAAATGCTGCAAAAGTTGCGGCTCCTTCTGGACATAATAAGATCCCATCTTTTTTTGAAACACTTTCTCTTGAGTTTAATATTTCTTCGTCACTCACAGTGATTGAAAACCCTTTACTTTCATTTACAGCTCTTATAATTAAAAAATCACCGACCGCTATTGGAACCCTAATCCCTGCTGCTAATGTTTTTGCGCCTTCCCACAACTTTGCAAATTCTTTTCCCTCTTTCCAAGCTTTATAAATCGGAGCACATCCTTCGGCTTGTACAGCAACCATTTTTGGAAGTTTATTTTGTATCCATCCCAATTTCAACAATTCTGTAAATGCTTTCCACATACCTATTAGGCCTGTTCCACCGCCAGTAGGATAAAATATTACGTCAGGTAATTCCCAATTAAATTGTTCTGCCAATTCTAAACCCATGGTTTTTTTACCTTCAATCCTATATGGCTCCTTCAAAGTTGAAACATCAAACCAGTTTGCTTCTTCTTTGCCGTCTAAAATTAATTTTCCACATTCATTAATTAATCCATTCACCAAATACGTATCAGCACCTAATGATTTTATTTCTCTAATATTTATTTCAGGAGTATCATCTGGACAAAATACAGTAGATTTTATCTTTGCCTTTGAAGCATAAGCAGCAAGAGCTGCTCCAGCATTTCCATTAGTTGGTATTGCCAAATGTTTTAAATTTAGTTGCTTTGCCATAGATACGGCTAAACATAATCCTCTTGCCTTGAAAGAAGCTGTAGGCAATAAACCTTCGTCTTTGACAATCAATTTACCTTTAAAATCAAGTTCGTTTATACAATTGTCTAAATTAATTAATGGAGTTTTAACCTCACCAAGAGAAACCCTATTTTTTTTATCAACAGGTAAAAGAAATGAATATCTCCAAAAACCATTAATAACATTTTTTTTTAAATCTTCTTTTGAAATATCTTTTTTAATTTCTTCTAAATCATAACGCACTAACATTGGTTTACCTGCACTAGACAAACCGTGTACTTTATTTTTATCTTTTATTTCGCCAGTTAGAGCACATTCTAAATGAGTGACATAATTTTTCATGATTAAACTAAGACAAAATTAATTTATTTTTAAAATATTCTATATAAAAAAATTAAAATCTTATACTTAAAATTTTATTCATTCCATATTTTTTAAAATTAAGATAAATTTGGACAGGAGAAAACTGAATTGTACAAATTATCTAAACTTCATTTTGCTAATTTTTTAAATAATAAATGGATATTTTTGTCGTTATTAATAATTTTTATTTTGCTATGCCCTATTTTGTCGATTGTCCTCTCTTCATTAAATTTTGATCTATCTTTATGGAAACATTTAATTTCAACAAAATTAGGTTTATATATACTTAACACCTTAATTTTATTGTTTGGCGTAGGAGTAACTTCAATATTTTTTGGAATTTCAACTGCGTGGATTATTGCAAGGTATAATTTCCCTTTCTCTAAGATTTTTGAATGGGCCTTAATATTACCATTAGCAATACCAGCTTACATCGTAGCATACTGTTATACTGATTTTTTAGATTATAGCGGATTTCTGCAAACTTATTTAAGAACAATTTTTGAATTTAATTCATCTCACGATTATTTTTTTCCTGAAATAAGATCTATGGGTGGGGCAATTTTTGTTATGTCATTTGTTTTATATCCCTATATTTATCTTTTGTCTAAACTATCTTTTCTTTCTACTCCAATAAGTTTGTATGAACTTGCTACAATTCATGGCAAATCTAAATTTTTCCAAGTCGCACTTCCTATGTCTAGACCGGCTATAGTAGCTGGATTATCTCTAGTTCTGATGGAGACAATATCTGATTTTGGAACTGTTGAGTTTTTTGCTGTCGAAACACTAACATTAGGTATTTTTAATTTGTGGTTAGGAATGAATAATCTAGCTGCGGCTTCACAAGTTGCATTAGTTGCATTTACTTTTATAATTGTCCTGTTAGGTGTAGAATTAATAGCTCGGAAACGACAAAGATTTCATGACACTGAAATTAAAAACGTAAAATCATTTAAGTTAAATCTTAATTTATTTCAAAGTATTCCTATAATCTTATTTTGCCTAATTCCAGTTTTCTTCGGTTTTCTTTTACCAGTATTGATATTAGTTGAACAAGGATCTAGCGAAAGTAGCAGTTCAAACCTATTTATTTTAATAGATATCAGTAAAAATACGTTATTAATAGCTGGAATAAGTTCTGTAATCATCATCTTATTATCAACTATTTTATCTTTGACTGTAAAATATAAAGGCAAAAAGATTTTACCATTGTTAGCTACTGCCGCTGGAAGTGGCTATGCTTTTCCGGGAGTAATATTAGCATTAGGTACAACTTATTTTTTTGGGTTTGTGCAAAATATTTTCTATTTAACTGAAATTACATTGATAGGAACTTTTATTGCTCTAATTTTCGCATATATCTCAAGATTTAACGCGATAGGATATGGAGCCATTAATTCCGGAGTATTAAGAACTCCTGAAAACCTATTAGAAGCAAGCATCACACTTGGTTATTCATTTGAGAAAAGTATTCTTAAAATTATTTTGCCTATTATTAAACCATCAATATTAATTGCAGGAATATTGTCATTCGTAGATATTGCTAAAGAACTTCCAATCACACTTCTATTAAGACCTTTCAACTTTGAAACATTGTCTACTTATGTTTATCAATATGCGAAAGATGAAATGTTTGAAGATTCTGCTTATGCTGCTTTAATAATTGTATTAGTTGGATTAATTCCAATTTTTATTTTAAATAAAATCTTAAAACCAGAAAAATTCTTAACTAAGTAATGATTAAAAATAATTTTTGCTTGTATTTTATTTATAATTTGTAATTATTCTAATGTAAAAGAAAGGAAAAAAATGGCCGAATTATATGACAAGTGTTTGAAGGTAGGTCTAAGAATGACCTTGCCAAGAAAAGTTATTCTTGAGGTCATAGAAAGTTCTGAAGACCATCCAGACGTTGAGGAAATGTACAGAAGAGCTGTTGAAAAAGATAGATCTATATCTATTGCAACAGTTTATAGAACAATTAAACTGTTTGAAGAAGCAGGAATCATTGAAAAACTCGAAATAGGTGATGGAAGAGCTAGATATGAAGAAGCTGGAGAACATCATGAACACCTTGTTGATGTAGAAACTGGAGAAATTATTGAATTCCAAAATGAAGAACTCGAAGAGATGAAGAGACAAGTCGCTTTAAAGATGGGTTATGAGCTAGTTGATCATAGATTAGAGTTATTTGGGAAAAAGTTAAAACAGTAATGATTTTTTAACAGAACTATATTGCAAATGTTGAAGTTTAATTGTACATTAAGAATGATTATCATTAGCAAATTTTTATATGGAAGATAAAATTGTCATTTTGACTGGAGGTAGTAGAGGTATAGGACATGCTACTTCTAAAAAATTTTGGGATAATGGATGGAGGGTGATTACTTGTTCTAGAACACCTGTTGCACCTCAATGCCCATGGGAGCAAAATAAAAGTGATCATTTCCAAATTGACTTAGAAGATTTAAATGGCTTAGAATCAAAACTTTCAGAGCTAATAAAACTACTAGACAATAAACCTGTAAAAGCATTGATTAACAATGCCGCAATTTCGCCCAAAAACAATAATAACCAAAGATTAGGCTTTATTGACACATCAATTGAATTATGGCAAAGAGTTTTTAATGTAAATTTTTTTGCTCCAATAATGTTATCTAAAGCAATTATAAATAACCTACAATTAGCAAAAGGCATGGTCATTAATGTTACTTCTATAGCTAGTGAGAATGTTCATGAATTTGCAGGCCCAGCTTATGGAACCTCCAAAGCTGCTCTAAAATCTTTAACAAGAGAAATGGCTGCAGATTTAAGTAAACTTGGAATAAGAGTAAACGCTATTGCGCCCGGTGAAATTGAAACAAGTATGATATCTGAAGATAGCGAACAATTATTAAAAAGCATTCCTATGGGAAGGTTTGGAAAACCTGATGAAGTTGCATCTGTCATCCATTCTATGTGTACTGATTCTTTTTCATATGTTAATGGAACAGAGATTGAAATTAATGGCGGTCAAGCTGTTTAAATTATTTCAGTCAAGAAAAATAAAAACATTGGGATTGGCTACATTTTTATTTTTCTTAATAAAGGGAATCTTGTGGTTATTATTAGGAAGCTCTTTAATTACTTTTCTAGCAAATTATTTTTGAATTTACCAATACACTGTATCTATAATTTCTTGTGCCTTTGGGGCTAATTTGGCAATCTTCTCAAGTAAAAGTTTGTCTTCTCTAAACAACCCTAATGCCTTTAATTTTTTTGGCGTTTCGAATTTATTGCTTATCGGATACTCATAATTGACATCTCCATAAAGTTTCTGTGCTTCTTCAGAAACTAAGAATTCTAGGAATTTTATTGCCTCCTCTTTTCTTTGCGAAAATTTTACAACACCGCCTCCAGAAATATTTATATGAGCCCCTCTATCATTTTGTTCTTGATTAGGGAAAATGATTCTAGCAGATGCTGCCCAATCACGATGTTCTTTATCTTTAGAATATGTTAACTTGCCAAAGTAATAATGATTAATAATTACAACCTGACACTCACCAGAAAAAATTGATTTAATTTGTGCCCTATCATTTCCCTGTGGTCTTTTTGCTAAATTTTTAACAAATCCTTTTGCCCATTTTAAAGCTTTATCATACCCATGAGCAGCAATTAAAGAACTCATCAAAGCCCTATTATATACATGACTCCCAGGTCTTGAACAAATTTTACCTTTCCACTCTGGTTTCTCCAAATCTTCATATCTTTTTATAGCACCTTTTTTAACTTTAGATTTTGAAACTGCTATTACCCTTGATCTTTTTGAAAAGCCATACCAGGTTCCATCTTCACTTCTTAAATGTTTAGGAATATTTTTGTTAAGTATTTTAGAATCAACTTTTAATAAAAGATTTTTATCTTTGTAAATATACAGCCTTCCAATATCTACTGTTAAAATTAAATCAGCTGATGTATTTTTACCTTCAGCAGCTAACCTTTGAGCCAAACCTTTGGATGCATATACAACATTTAGT
>CACAMV010000037.1 GCA_902533695.1 uncultured SAR116 cluster alpha proteobacterium | reverse complement strand
TCTAAAAAAAATTAACGAAATAATTTCAGGTGCAAATGTGCACCCAATTGCACTAAATGCAAAGATTAAAGAACCAATCATTATAATGGGCTTTCGTCCAAATTTATCTGAAAATGGTCCCGCTACAATTTGACCTAGTGCTAGAGAAAAAAAGTAGAAACTCAATACTAATTGAGCTTCAGAGAAACTTATATTTAAATCAGTTTTAATTAACGTTAGACCTGGAGAGACAATTGTCATCCCCATTACCGGCATAGCAATTGACATTGCGATCATTAATGTATTTGGTTTTTTCAAAGATTTTCCTAAAGTCTAAAGAAGCCCTAGTTATTCTTTTTCGTGAACTTCAATAATATTTCCATCTGGATCATAAAAAAAAATTTGTTTCCAACCTGAAACTGCTGTTTCACCCCAATCAGAAAAATGTATTCCATTTTTATCAAGATGTTTTTTAAATTCTTCTAAATTATCCGTTCTGTAAGCGATATGACCTTTTTCAAGTGGGTTAATTGAATGACCGGTTTTAAAAATAACATCTAGGTCTTTTTCTGCTAAGTGAGTTTGAATATTTCCGTCAGTAACAAACTCAACTTTACCAGAATAACCTTTTTGCGTTTCTAAAACAGGTAGATCTTCGTCTTCTGTGTCTAAAAGTAAAATTTTTTTATAAAAATTATTCATCTTAGAAACGTTATTAGTTGATAAATTTATATGATGTAATTTTAGCTTCATAAATTCTATAAATTAGTTATTTTAATTAAATTAGATATAATTATTATTACTTGAAAAAAATATTTTATAAACCTTAAAATGAAGACATTTAAAAAAATCTTTGGCTCTTTTAAATTTTCATTCATACCACCTTTGATGATTTACTTGGCTGCTGGCGTTTCGGGCTTGACAAGTATAGTTGGAATCTTTTTTGTAAAAGAGTATTTAGATTTGTCGGCTGCATTTTTAGCTAGCTTGGGTTTTTGGGCTGGATTACCTTGGGTTCTTAAAATGCCTTTAGGTCATTTAGTAGATATTTTATGGAAATATAAATCTTCGCTTATCATTTTAGGAGCGATTGTTATGTCTACAAGCAGCTTAATAATGTATTTTTTAATACAACATAAATTTGAAATGATTGAAATTTTTACTGCTGAGCATTGGTTCATTCTTTCAACATTACTAGCTCCAATTGGCTTTGTTCTTCAAGATGTTGTTGCTGATGCAATGACAGTTGAAGCAGTACCCAAAACAGATGAAAGAGGGAAAAAAATTAACTTCAGAACCTTAAAATCTATGAATATTTCAATGCAAATGCTTGGAAGAATTTCAATTATATTTGGAACATTTTTAGTTTCAATTATTAACTTGATAGTCTTTTCTAATTCTGCTGAAATGACTGAATTAGAAAAAGTTAACGCCTATAGCGAAATATACCTTTACTCATTAATTATACCTTTAATATCGATTTCTGGTATTTTTGTTGCTTTCCTATCTAAGAAAAATCATTTTAATCAGTTAATTAAAAATGGAATTAAAACTCTTAAGGCAAAAGAAATTGTTTATCCAGATCCTAACAATAATGCAAGACCGAATACATTAATTATTGTTGGTTCAATTATTTTTGTTGTTTTTACTATTTTTATGGGAACTTTAAACATAAAATTTTCTCAAGAAATTGTTTTTATTGGATCTTTTTTTATCATCTTTTTTTTGCTCAACAAACTATCAAAAGAATTAGATAGTTTTTCAAAAAGAATGCTGATCGGTACTGCTGTTATTATATTTGTGTTTAGATCTATACCTGGTGTTGGACAAGGTGCTAGTTGGTTTGAAATCGATGTATTAGATTTTGATCAAGAATTCATTTCTTTGTTGGGTTTAATCGCTTCTGTATTAACTATATTTGGTATTTTGGTTCTAAGACCCTTAATGGAAAATTTTTCTATGTCTAAATTAATTATTATATTGTCGATAGCTAGTTCATTTTTTATTTTGCCTTCAATTGCTATGTTTTATGGTTTTCATGAGGTAACTGAAAAGTTAACGAATGGAATAATTGACGCTAGATTTATAGCTATTTTTAATACCGCATTAGAGAGTCCACTTGGTCAAGTTTCTATGATACCTATATTAGCTTGGATAGCTCAATCAGCTCCAAATAATCTTAAAGCTACTTTTTTTGCTGTATTAGCAAGTTTTACAAATTTAGCTTTATCAGCCAGCAATTTGGGAACTAAATATCTTAACGAAATGTTTGTCATTACCAGACAAGTTAAATCGAGCTCAGGAGAAATTAAAACTGAGGCTAATTATTCTGAATTAGGTGTTTTACTTATAACTGTAGCTGTCTTAACACTAGTCATACCTATTGCATCTACATTTATAGTCAAAAAAATTAAATTAATTTCTTATTAGGCTTCATGAATTTTAACGTATTCAAAATCACCTTGCTTATTATCAATTCCTTCATCGGGGGGTGCTATCCATGATGCAAATTTTCCAACTTCATGAACAGGCTTCATCAAAGAAATTATATAATTATTATCTTCATCAGAGGGAAGATATTCATTAATATTTTTTTTCCAAGAAATAGCCGATATAACTTGTCCATCAGGATTAATATTAGTATCTGCAAAAGTTCCAATTTTTCTATTAAAACCCTCAAAAGGTAACTTCGTTTCAAAATCTATTTTGAATGATTTTATAGTTCTATTCCATCTTTTGACACCTACTGAAGAATCTTTTACATAATCATCCCTTAACCTCATATTAAGTGCCAATAATGCAGGAGCTTTCTTTTTAACGATTTTATTATTTTCCATTTCTAAGATTGGGTATGTATCATTAACCAATTTATGATCATCTTTTAATTTTGTTTCCCAAAATCTCCCTTTTATGCCAGCGGTAAATGCATTAGCAGCATTTGTTGAAACTTCAGATCCAAATAGATCTAAGGATAATGAAAAATGTAAATTAATCTTTTTTTGAATTGTGGGTAGATCTATTACACCCAAATCTCTGATTTTAGAAATTTCATAAGGATCTGTAATACCAGCCTTTAACATTTCTTCACAAGTTTTTTTAATAACCCTCCTCACTCCATTTTCACCAACAAACATATGATGTGCTTCTTCAGTTAGCATAAATCTGCAGGTTCTAGACAAAGGATCAAAACCTGACTGAGCAAGAGCTTCTAATTGCATTTTTCCATCACGGTCAGTAAAAGAAGTAAACATAAAAAATGATAACCAATCAGGTGTTGTTTCATTAAAAGCACCTAACATTCTAGGTGAGTCTTCAGATCCAGACTGTCTTCTTAAAAGCTCATTAGCTTCTTCTCTTCCATCAGAGCCAAAATACTTTTGAAGTAGATAGACCATGGCCCAAAGATGTCTTCCCTCTTCAACATTAACCTGAAATAAATTTCTCATATCATATAATGATGGAGCTGTTTTACCTAAGTGTCTTTGTTGTTCTATTGATGCCGGCTCAGTGTCTCCTTGGATTACAATTAATCTCCTTAACATTGATCTATATTCTCCAGGAATTTCTTGCCAAGCAAGCTCACCAAGATGTTCTCCACACGGAATAATTCTATTTTCTTTTTTTGGAGCCAACAAGATGCCCCATCTATATTCAGGCATTTTTACATAATCAAACTTAGCCCAACCTTCTCTGTCTACGCTTATTGCAGTTCTTAAATAAACAAGACTTTTTTGAAAACCATTTGGACCTAAATCGTGCCACCAGTTGATGTAACCAGGATGCCATCTTTCTAGAGCCTTTAAAACTTTTTTATCGTTAGAAAGATTTACATTGTTAGGTATTAAAGTGTCGTATTCTACATTCATATTTTCCAATTAAATTTCTCCATAGTTTATACTCTTTGTTTATTATATTTTCCTCTATTACCTGTTCCATATCTTTTTAATGCGCCCTCTTCTCCTGCAGCATTTGGTCTTTGAAAAATCCAATTTTGCCAAGCAGTTAATCTGCCAAAAATTTTAGTTTCCATTGTTTCTGGCCCAGCAAATCTTAGATTAGACTCCATGCCCGTCATTGAATCTGGTGAGAAACTTGTTCTCTCCTCTAAGAAAATCCTGATTTCATCATCCCAATCTATATCATCAAAAGAAAAAGTTATCAGACCTAACTTATTTGCTTCTTCTGATAAAAGTGTTTTGCCTATAACTTCAATCAACTCATTTAATTTACTATCTTGGTCTAAAAACCTTGTTTTTAATCTGCTTAATCCATTGGACATGCCAAAAAAATCAAAATTTGATTTAGATAAAGTTAAAGATGCTTGAGGTTGTTCATCGCCTTCAAAATATCCTTCAGCCATATATGATCTATCAGAACAAAAAATAATTTCAGATAAAAATCCACCAAAACATGAACCAGGTTCTATCAAAGTTATTAAAGAACGAGAAGTTAAGTCTATCCTCTTTAAGGTTCTTTCCCAACTATTCTTTATTTCTTTGGTAAGCCAAAAAGATGAGAAATCATGTAATAATTTGTCGTACTTTAAAACAGTTTCTATACATCCAGATGAAGAGAAAATAATTACTCCAATATCTAACTCGTTGAATCGAAGATGTAACAACGCATCGTCAAGCTCTCTTACACATCTTAAAAGCCATAACTTATCTCCTCTATTAAGCATTTCTTTTTCATTAATTGGAATATTTTCATCAGAAGATGATATAATAATTTTTGAAAAATTTTTTTCTCTATCAATTTTTAATTCTACACATGAATATTTTATATGGTTCTTACTAACAATTGATTTCTCAATTTTATTTAATTTGATCCCATTGCATTTTTTCCCTTTACCTTTTGAAGAAAAGTCTAAAATTAATTTATTTAACTCTTCTTCAAATGAGGATTTTTTTGTTATTGTATCAACCAATTTCCACTCTTTTGCCTTTTGAGCTTTTACCCCTTCTTCCATAGTGCAAAAGACATCTGCCAAATCTCTTCTAACTTTTCTTTTATCTGTAATTCTTGTTAAGCCTCCAGTACCAGGTAAAACCGCAAGTAGAGGTACTTCTGGTAAAGCCACATTCGATGCCCCGTCATCCATAAGCATAATATGATCACAAGCTAAAGCAAGTTCATATCCCCCACCAGCGCATACTCCATCTATCACACAGATGAAATGTTGCAAAGATTCCCGCGATGAAGACTCTAAAAAATTTCTAGTTTCATTTGTAAATTTACAGAAATTCACTTTATGCGCATGTGATGCAGAGGCTAGCATCTTAATATTTGCCCCAGCTGAAAAAGCTTTCTGATTTCCGGACTGTAAAATTACTACTGAAACTTCAGGATGTTCAAATCTTATCCTTTGAATCGCATCAAATAATTCTATATCAACACTCAAATCATAACTATTTAATTTTAACTTGTAACCTTCAAAAACACCTCCATCTTCATTAACATTCATTGTTAAAAAAGCCAAATTTTCTTTTATATCTATGTTCCAATGCAAATAATCTTCAGGATTTGTTTCAAATGAAATATCGGTCATTTAACATCTCTTTTTAATTTTTAAATTCATCTATAAAAACACTAATCTTAGAAATAGTCTCATCTGTTTTTTCAAATAGCGGATTATGGCCACATTGGTCAAGTATAAGTTTATAAAATTTTACAGACAAGTTTTGTTCCAACCTATCAATCTGATTTACAGAGCCATATGGATCGGCATTTCCTTGAATACCCAACACAGGAACATCTATATTTTTTAAAGAGCTTGTAATATCCCAATTATAGAAATCAGGGTCTAGCCATGCTCTACTCCAGCCGTAAAATGTATTTTCTACATTTGAATGATATTTTGACAATTTTCTCTTTAAATCTCCAGATTTAAATTCTAATTCGATCTTTTTAATAGATATTAAATTAAAATCCTCGATAAAAAAATGTGGTGCGATTAATACTATACCCAATAGATTGTCATTAAAGTTTTCAGAGGAGTATAAAGCTGCAATAGTGCCCCCATCACTGTGTCCAATTAAAAAGTATTTTTTTAAATTAAGCTGTTTTATTAGTTCAGGTAAATATTTCTTTGCTTCAATGGACATATAATTTAATGGTCTAGGTAATTTTACTGAAGATGATTTACCATAACCTGCTCTAGAAAATGCAACAACATTACAATTTGTGGCTTTGTTTATCTTTTCAGGTAAATCCTTCCACATAGTTAAAGAACCTAAACCCTCGTGCAAAAGCACAATAGTGGGATAATCCGAAATTAACTGCCCTATCACTTTAAATTCAAGGGTATAATCAAAAATGGTTTTAAAAAAATATGAACTATTTACATTAGAATGCATTTGCAAAAAATTATCTCAATTTAAATCTTTGAATTTTCCCAGTTGCAGTTTTAGGCAAATCATCTGTCACAACAATATTTCTAGGATATTTCCACAAACCAATTTTTTCTTTAACATACTCTTTAATCTCTTTTTTTAAATTATTTATTTTTTGTTCTTTTAGGGTGTTATCTTTTAAAATTACGAAAGCTTTTGATTTGACCAAGCCTTCTTTATCCATTTCTGCTACCACTGCTGCCTCCAAAATGTCTGGATGACTTGCTACAGCTTGTTCAACCTCAAATGGAGAAACCCAAATTCCACTAACTTTAAACATGTCGTCAGTTCTACCACAATAAACATAATTTCCATTTTTCTGTTTTATATATTTGTCACCTGTTCTTGTCCATTCACCTTCAAAAGTTTTTCGAGTTTTTTCTCTTAAATTCCAATAACCATCAGCTGAAGAATTACCTTTTACCAAAAGCTCGCCAATTTCTTCTTCTTCAACTAATTTATTTTCTTCGTCAACTAATTTTAGTTCATATCCGGGCACAGCTTTTCCAGTTGTGCCATACTCAATATCATCAGGGTGATTTGAAATAAAAATATGTAACATCTCTGTTGAACCTATCCCATCAAGAATCTCAGTTGATGTAAGATTTCTCCAGTCTTCACCAATTTTCTTAGGCAAAGCCTCACCAGCAGAAACCGAAACTCTTAATTGATAATTTTCCTTTTCCCATCGATCTGAAAAAAAATCAAGCAATGCAGCAAAGATTGTAGGAACTGCATAAAAAATAGTTATGTCATATTCTCTCAAAATATCGTTTACAACCTGAGGTGTTGGTCTTGATGGCAGTAATACTGTGGTTGCGCCAACAGACATTGGAAATGTCATTGCATTACCAAGTCCATATGCAAAAAATAATTTAGCCACTGAAAAAACAATATCATTTTGCTTAATTCCAAGAACCTGTTTCGCATATGTTTCATAGGTAATTTGCAAACTTCCATGAACATGTTTAACCCCTTTTGGCTTTCCGGTCGAACCTGAAGAATATAACCAAAAAGCAACTTCATCTTTTGTAACAGGAATGGTTTCAGCAAAATTAGATTTTTTTAATTCTTTTTCAAAGCTAAGAAAATGTTCATTATTTTTGCCGACTACAAATACTTTTTTCAATCTTGAACTTTGACACAATACTTCTCTCATTGGTTCCACCAGCTCCGATGAAATGAAAATTGCTGTTGATCTACTATCTTCTAATATAGATTCTACTATATCTTTTGAAAGAAGAGTATTAATTGGTATAGGTATTATAGCAGACTTTAGACATCCCCAGAAAATTATTGGAAACTCTATAACATCTAGCATTAACAAAGCCACTCTATCTTCCATAAAAATGCAATGGCGAGTTAACATATCATTGATTTTGGAAGACTTTTTATAAAGATTTGAATAGCTTAGTGTTCTTTTTTGATCTGAATG
>CACAMV010000036.1 GCA_902533695.1 uncultured SAR116 cluster alpha proteobacterium | reverse complement strand
ATTTGGTCTTAAAGTAGGTACCGCTGACCTAACTGCAAAAAATGCTGCCGCGGTAATGGTAACTTCAGAATTGAGAGCATTTACTAAAGTAGGTCAAACAATTAATGTAACAGTATCTTCTATGGGCAAAGCAAAAAGTCTACGCGGTGGCACGTTGTTAATGACTGCTTTAAAAGGAGCTGATGGACAAGTTTACGCAATTGCTCAAGGTAATTTAGCTGTTGGTGGATTTGGCGTAGAGGGTAAAGATGGTTCTTCATTGTCAGTAAATATTCCAACTGTAGGTTCAATAGCAAATGGTGCAACTGTTGAGAGGATGGTTGAAACACCATTTATAAACTCTTCAAACTTTGTAATGAATCTTCATCAAGGTGATTTTACCACTGTTAATACAATTGTTGAAGAAGTAAATAAACTTTTCGGTCCCCAAGTTGCAAAAGCGTTAGATGCAACTTCAGTGAGCGTAAGATCTCCAAAAGATCCTTCGCAAAAGGTTGCATTTATGAGTTTACTGGAAAATATTGATGTAAAACCTGCTGCACCAGTAGCAAGAGTTGTTGTTAATGCCAGAACCGGTACTATAGTAATTGGCGGTGATGTTAGGGTAACACCTGCAGCTGTTAGCCATGGTAGCTTGACTGTAAAAGTGCAAGAAGAAACAACAAATACTCCAGGCACAACACAGACAACACAAAATGCGAATACTACTGTTACCAATAAGACTGACCCGGTAACTAATCAAGACTCAGATATTTCTGTTGGAGCTGAAAATGTATCTGCGTTTGTTTTCGACACAGGAACAACATTGTCCGACATTGTGGATTCGATAAATGCAATTGGTACTAATAGTGCTGATTTAATAGCTATTTTAGAAGCTTTGAGAGAGGCAGGCGCGTTAAGGGCACAGATGATAATTATATAGGTTTTAAATGGAAAAAAATAATATTACATCAAAAGTAAACTTCAGCATTGAGCAAGCTTTAAATGGAAATTTAAAGTTTAAATCTTCAGATGATAAGCTAAAAGATTTAAAAAATGTGGCCAATCAGTTTGAGTCTATTTTTGTAAACCAACTTTTAAAACAGTCTAGACAAAGTAAAATTGCTGAAGGTATGTTTAATTCTAAAGCAGAAGATACTTTTAATGCATTGATAGATAAAGAGTATGCTTCAATTTTATCTGAGAAGTCTAACTTTGGAATAGCTGAGGCATTATTTGATCAATTTAAGTTGAATGTTAGTGCAGAGAGTACAAAATAAATGGGAAGTTTGTTTGAAATAGGTAAATCTGGTGTTCAAGCATATAGACAAGCTCTTTCTGTTACTGGTCAGAACATAGCTAATGTCAATACAGAAGGTTATAATAAAAGAGCGGCTGATTTAGAAGAGGTCCCAAGTGTACAGGGAGGGGTAACAAATGTACCAGATTCATCTGGATTAGGCGTAAGAGTAAATCAAATTAGAAGATCATTCGACACATTTTTAGCAGCAAATACAAGAAACACAAATTCGGAATACCAAAAATTAGATAAATTTGTCAAAAATCTCAATAAACTAGAAAACATGCTTTTACCAAGTGAAAGTGACTTAGGTACTTTTATTGGACGTTTTTTTAATTCTTTGCAAGAGGTAGCTTCTAGGCCTGATGATTTAGCTGCTCGTTCAGTAGCGATTGAATCGGGTAAAGCATTGTCAGGTTCTTTTAATTCATATGATAGAAACTTAAGTGATTTAAAAAATTCTTCACAAAAAGAAGTTGATGATGCCCTTACTCAAGTCAATCTGATAGTCAAAGAATTAGCTAATGTTAACAAGTTGATTATGAGCGGAGGAAGTCAAAATGCTTCTTCAGACATATTAGATGCAAGAGATAAGTTGTTATTTGAACTTTCAAAATATTTAAATTTTACGGCTGATTATGGTAATAATGGAGATGTTAAGGTTACTATAGGAAGCTCAGGAAGTGGAAAGACACTATTAGATAAAACTAATTTTTCAATACTAACTTCAGATGTTCAAGAGAATAGAATTATTTTTAAAATTTCTAGAGATGGGATTATAAGTAGAGTTAATGATTTTTCAGGCGGTCTTTTGCTAGGATTAAAGAATTATTTTGACCTAGTTGATGACGTTCAATCTGAGATTAGTGATTTAGCTTTAAGAATATCAAATAATTTTAATGAAATCCAAATGAACGGGATTGACCTTAATGGAAAAAATGGATTGGCAATGTTTTCTAATGATTCAATGTCAATAAATTATACTGGTTTGAATTCAAATTTTGAAGTTAATCTTATAGTTGGAAATCCAGAGATCGTAAAACAGGAAAAAATGCAATTTAAATTTATTTCAGGTTTAAATAGTTGGGAAGTTTCATCTTCAGAAGGAATTAAAGTTTATAATCATGACCAGTTAAATTTTTCAGGGTTACAGGTAAAAATCTCTGGAAAACCAAGAGATGGAGAAACATTTTCTGTTCAACCTTCGATGACAAATTCTGGTGCAATAAAATTTATATTAAATGATGTTAAGTCTATTGCTGCAGCTTCAAAATCAATTATTTCATCAAGTTTTAAAAACTTAAGTGAAAGCAAATTGTCAATTTTGGGTAAATCTGAAGAAGAAAATCCAACTATCCCCAAATTAGATCAAGTTTTTACATCTTCTTCAAATCCATTGCTTTCTACAAGTTTCTTAAAAGAAGGAGCATTATCTATAATTCCTTCAAATGTTAATGAGTTAAATATTTCTTCTTTAACAAAACAATCAAGTGCCTCTTTTGGCATACATGATACCCAAATTAAAGGTTTTTCAAATATTACTATCAATTTGTCAGACGGTACCTCTGTTGATCTATCTTCAGCAACCACTGATCCAGGAGATGGTATCAAAACTGTTGGTGAATTAGCTGAAATGTTAAATTCCGGATTATTATTAGATGGATTAAAAAAACATAACTTTAGAAATTATGGCCTTTTTGCATCAGGGGCTGATGGAGGATTAACTATTTCTTCATCAAATGCTAATGTAACTTCTGCTAGTATTTTGGCAGATGGATCATCTTATGCGGCTTCTATATCTTCTATAAATTCTACAGAATCTCAAGCAAGTGAAATGCAAATTTTTACAAGAGATGGCAGACATATCTCTGGAAAAGCATTGAGCTCATCTGAGATTGCAAGAATAGTTAACATTTCAAATGGATTTTTTAAAAATGCTGAATATAGAAACGATTATTTGAATTTGGATTATCGAGGAATAAATGCATCCAGAATAAGTGCTAATGGAGATTATGTTAGTAATATTGTTTCTAATATTAGTTATAATAAACAGGCAACAGATGAGGATGGTTTATTTACCAACAAAGATGCTACTTCTTTGTCAGGTACTTTGACTTTGGATGGTTCTTTGAAAAATTCTCAAAACATGGATGCTTTTGTTACTATAACAAGTGAATTAGATGATAGTGGTGTTACATTTACAGTAGATGGTTATGATAGAGATGGTAATTTTATACAAGAGGCTATTACAGGTGGAAATAAATCAACAGTAACTGGGACAAAAGTATTTAAGTCAATTTCCCAGATTTCTTCAAGTGCAAATGGTTCAGGAGATTTAAAAATAGGTTTGAAAGCTTCTGGTCAAGCAATAAAAGTTACTAATTCAAATAATGAATCAATAACAAGTGAAATACCTATTGAAGCTTCAGCATTTTATATAGCTAATAAAATGAAATCTGACTTAACAGGAACGGGAGTAAGTATTTCTGCTACAAATAAGGTGTTAATCGGACCGTTAAAAGAGAATTCAAGCGGTTCATTCAGCTTTAAATTGAAATCTAAAAATTCTGAAAGTGTAACTATTTCCTCTGTCGTAGATTATAATAATTTATCTAATTTAGCTCGACTTATAAATCAATATACACCTCAGACAGGTGTTTCAGCTGTAAATTCATCAGATTTTAAAAGAATAATTTTGGAATCAGTAGAAGGACATGATATCGAAATGACAGAAATTGTTTCTCCTTCTGATTTTAATATAATTGGTTTAGATGAGAGATATGAACAAATTACAGAAACGCATCTGATTGATATTTCTGAAACTAACTCTAAAAGTGCTTTTGTCAAAGGTCAGTTGTCATTTCAATCAAGCTCATCTTTCACTACTCAAATTGGGTCAGGTTTAATAAATAGCTCAAATCAAGATCAGTCAAAAAATGGTTATTATGATATAACCTATGGTTCTGCTGGAGAAACAGTTACGGTTAAACCAATAACGTTTGATAAATTAGATAATAATATTGCTGGACCAGATGGAAAGAAATCACAGGTAGGTGTTTCTCAGTATAGTTTAAGTATCCCAATGAATTCATACAAAATAGAAATTAATGATGATAATAGTTTGTTTCAATACAGTAATCCAGGCGCAACAGGTGCCTTAACTCTTAATGGTCAATTAAAAAACTCTTCAAGGTTAGATCAAGTTGTTACAATTTTTTGTGAAGCTAATGAAAGTAGTAACACTTTTAAAGTTACAGGGACTGATAGTGAAGGAAATGTTGTTAAAGAAACTATTACTGGTGTGAATGCAGGTAAAACAATTGGATCTCAAAAATTTTATTCTATTACATCTATAGAAATTACTGCAATTCCAAACGGAAGATTTAAAATAGGAACTATTGGAAGTAATTCTATAAATGACACCGAATCTTTGGTTGAAAAAAATAGTTTTAGTGCAGGGGCAATAACTTTGAATGGAAGGTTATCTTCTTCGACATATCTAGGTGGAAAAATACAAATTAAAAGTTTTGGAGATGATAGCTCTAATTCTTTTACAGTTAATGGAACTGATTTAGATGGAAATACGATTCAAGAAGTTATTTCTGGTACAAACGGTTCTATAGCTTTAAGCAGTAAGATTTTCAAAACTGTAACTCAAATATCTGCAGCATCATCAACAAACAAAAAAATTAGTATAGGTACTAAACAAGGTGAAGTTTTCTGGAATGCTGAAATAGATGGAAATGCAATCAACGCTAACACTCCAGCAGAAGTTTCTTCTGCATTGGTAAAAAAACTTAGAGAAGAATCGCCGACCTCCATATTAACAGGTAAAGTCTTAAATCAAATACCATCTGAAGGCTCAAATGTTGATTTATTGTTTGAAGGTCAAACATATAAAATGTCTATGAGATCTGGAGAGGTCATAGTAGACGGATTAGAACAAAATAGAGTTAAAGCAAGAATTGAAGAGACGTCAGAATTTGATACAGATGCTATAGCTGTTTCACAAGATGGTTCGTCTGGGGTCGCTTTAACATTAAATGGGACGAAAGCTGGCACTAATTTTTCAGGAACTAGAGTATCTATATCTTCAACTGGTGACGAAACAGCAAACAAATTTACTGTTGTTGGGACTGACTTGGATGGTAACGCAATCTCAGAAAGTATATATGGGCCTGATACTGGTAACACAATAAACGGATTAAAAATATTTAAAACCATAACATCGATTACTCCTGCATCCAGTACAAACGGCAAAATAGAGATAGGTACTGCTGCAGGATACAAATTTTCTTTAATTGCAGAAGGAAGCATTGAAGGTGACCAATTTAATTTAGTTCAAAATACAATGAATCTTTCATCAGCTTCACAATTTGGATTGTCAGAAGGAACAACATCCTTAATTGGAAACTTGGCTTATAAACCTTTGGTTGCAAATGAATCTGAGAATCTACCAATTAAAATAAAAGTAGATAATGGTTCTTCACTAGATACTTTTAGTGTTAAGTTTCTAAGTGATAATTCATCAACTTCAATAATGACGTCAAATAATGTAAGCAGTCTTTCGTCAATATCGACAGTTGATAACTTAGGTGGGAAAATTACTATTACAACTGCTGCTGGTGGTAATCATAGTAGCGCAACATTTACAGTAACCGGAACAGATTTGTCAGGTAATACTATTACTGAACAAATAACAGGAGCTTCTGCAAGCTCGACATCTACGGGAGAAAAAGTTTTTATGAAAGTTACAGGTGTAACAGTTTCATCTGCGGGTTCAGGAAATATAAGTGTAGGTCATGAGAGTCAACCAGTTTTTTTTAATGAAGCCCAAAATTTTCGTCTTTTTACTTCAAAAACACTTTCACCTAGCACATCTTTGGGAACAATACCTACATTTAATAATTTAGGTGGCAGAATTAAGATTAATGCCAGTGCTAGCCAAGCTTCAACTACTTTTACAGTTGCCGGAAAAGATGCATCAGGAAACAATATCACAGAATCTATAACTGGGCCTGGGGCAGGGGAATCAATATTAGGATCTAAAATTTTTAAATCAATTACTAGCATTACACCTGGAGGTACAGTAGGGTTAGGAACAGTTACAATTGATTATGCAGTTCCACCTGAGATTTCGCTAAACCCGCCTAACGATATTACTTTAACATGGCAAGATAATTTTGCTGGTTCCTCCGATGCTGATGGTCTATTAAAATCATCGACAGTTTCAGCTGGATCAGCAATAAATTTTAATGGTGTTTTAACTACAACAGATGATGACAGCATTTTTGTTCAAAAATCTATATCTACAACTGATAATCTAGTTTTGGATGGGGTGTTATCAAAGTCAAAAAATCTTAATGCTAAATTGCAAGTTACATTTGCGTCTAACGAGACTGGGAAAACTCTAACAATAAATGGATATGATACTGATGGAATTTATCAGACAGAAACTATTAATGGCGCAAGTGGAACTGTAAACGGTACAGTGAATTTTGATGAAATTATTTCTATTAAACCATCAGCCGCTATGTCTGGCACTGTTAAGATTGGTACCCAAGCTACTACAGTTGATTTGAATGGTGCAATTGTGACTATTACAAGTACTGCAGACGAAACATCAAACAAGTTCACTGTAGTAGGGACAGATATGGAAGGAAATTCTCAAACTGAGGTTTTAACAGGAGCTAATAATGCTATAGTTTATGGTAAAAAAGTGTTTAAATCTATTTCTACGATCACTCCTTCAGCGAACTCATCAAGTTTGACAATTGGTACCGAGCCAACAGGTAGATTTTCAATTAAACATCAGGTTGGTAAATCTAATTTTATTTTGGATCAAAACCCAAATGTTGACAATATTTATGGTTTAAAAACACAATCTACTAGAGTTGTCGCTAACAATGATGAAATTAAACTAACTTCTTTAAATGGTCAGGCAGTTAAGTTAAATATACCTTCTAGTTCTACTTTAAACACTGTAAGCGAGCAAATCAAAATATCTAATTTACCAAATGAAGATTTGATAGCAATAGTCATGAATGATGGAGCAAAAAGAATAAGTACTGAATTTGATTACGTTAACGACAATCAATTAAGACATGAGCCGGAAGAGTATGAAATTAAAATTGATAAAACAAATAAGAATAAGGTAGAAATTTTTGATAAAAAATATGGACATTCTATTTCTACAAGAATTTTAGATAATAATAGGGTTTTTGATGCAGTTGGTTCCAGATTCCAATTTGATATTGAACCTGTATCAGATGATTTGTTTACAATAAACAATAATGTTTCAGGTTTTGGAGATAATAGGAATATTATTAATATGATTGATTTACAAACAGACAAATTACAAAATGAAGGTAAAGGTAATTTTCAACAGATTTTTTCTAATACTGTAGCCAAGGTAGGCGCTAATGTTCAGTCAAACAAATTATCATTAAAATCAGCTGAGAGTAATAGAGATGCAGCGGAGTCAGCGCAAAGTGAATTTTCTGGAGTAAGTTTAGATGAAGAGGCATCACATATTTTAGAGTTTCAACAGGCATATCAAGCTTCGGCACGTTTATTGCAAACCGCCAAAGAGTTATTTGATTCATTAATACAAGTTGTTTAATTTTAAGGCTAAAAAATGAAAGTAAGTACTAAATTATTTAATCAACAACAATTAAAACAATTTACAAAACTTAATGAAGAAATTCAAAGAACTCAAAACAAGATTTCTACTGGTAAAAATATTCTAAATTCTTCAGACAATCCTGTTGGTGCAGTTGAGTTATCTGGCTTAAATGTTGTAAGGGATCAAATTTTACAATTTGAGAGAAATATTGAAAGCGCTTCAGAAAGACTGAAATTATTAGACAAAAACTTGGAGAGCATCTCTTCAGTTATGATTAGAGCACAAGAGCTGATAGTTCAAGCATCTAACGATGTTTTAGGGTCATCAGATCGAGAGTCGATTGCGCTTGAAATAGATGAGATGAAAAAAGAAATATTGAATATGGCTAATACACAAGACTCTAATGGAAGTTTTTTGTTTAGCGGATATAAAACAAAAACATTACCTTTTTCAAAAGATTTATCTGGTTTAATAAACTATAACGGAGATAGAGGTGTATCATCATTATCCATTTCAGAATCCCAACTTATGGAAACAACACTTGACGGTGGAGGTGTGTTTGAGAATGTAAAGGATGATAGTGGTAACAGCTTCTCAATTTTTCAAATGTTAGAGGATATTAGTTATTCTATAAGAACAGCATCATCAGGTGTTAATGGGGTTAAGTCTATTGGTCAGGCAGAAATTACAATAACTAATGATAATCCTGGCACTTGGTCATTTGATATAATTGGTAGTACAGGTAGTCAAAATATTAGTCTGGACATTGTTGGTGACAATCCTACAGAAGTAGTTGACAAAATTAACCTATATATAAGTACTACTGGAATTACAGCTTCTTTAAAATCTGATGGTAAAACTATTTTATTAACCGATTCAAAAAATGGACCATTAGAGATAAAGAATTTATCAGTTTTTGGTTTAGATAAAGCCCAGAAAGTACCTTCATCATTTATTGAGGTAAATACTAAAGATGCAATAGGCAATTTTTTAGGAAAAAATCAAACTTTATATGATGACAATCAAAGACCAGCAAAACAACTAGATAAGGTTGTCGCCGCTCAAACACATATTGCTAATAATAGAGGTACAGTAGGTGCTAAAGTCAACTCTTTACAGAGACATTCAGATTATCTAGTTGAAAGAAAAAATGCAGTTGAAAAAGATGTTAGTGACTTAAGTGATGCCGATTTATCAGAATTGGTTACTAATCTTCAATCTATGATAACTTCTATGCAAGCAAGTCAACAAGCTTTTGTAAAAGTTTCTCAATTAAATTTATTTGATTATATAAGATAGATTAAAAGTTGTCTAATATATCCACGGGTTTCTCAATAAGTTCCTTTAACCAATCTAAATCTT
>CACAMV010000035.1 GCA_902533695.1 uncultured SAR116 cluster alpha proteobacterium | reverse complement strand
TTTTTTTGTTAAAAAATTTGCAGTCTCTTCAGCATCAGTTTTTGATTTATTGTAATGAAGCGCAATAGACCAGTTTTCATCTAACATAGCTTCAGCAATGTGTCTTCCTAACCTTTTTGCACCTGCGGTAATTAAAATTGTCTTTATCATAAATTTTTAGGGGTTTTGAACTATAAAATCAGGAATAATACCAGTTTTTTTAATTAATGTTGAAATTTTATTATTTTTTAATAAACCATGATTAGTCATTAAAATAGATTTAATTCCGAAACAATTTGCTCCTAAAATATCTGTGTGTAAAGTATCTCCAACCATTCCTATTTTTGATAAATTTATGTTCTTCCCAGTAATACTTTTTACTTTATCTAAAGCCATTTGGAAAATAAGTGGAAATGGTTTCCCAAACCAGATAGGAAGATTAACACCATTATTGATTAAATGGAAAGTGTAAAAGCCTGGTTCAATACTAAATTTGCTGACATGTGGGGCTACCAAATCAGGATTTGCAACAAAAATTGGCCTTGGCTTTCTTAACAAAGTATCCTGCAAAATTTCTTGAACCATTGAATCCCACTTGCTTGTACCCAAAAATAAGAATGAGTTTACTTCATCAAATTTGTCAAGATTTTCCTCTAATTGCACACTCAATAGATTTGGTATTTTAAAATCATCTTGATCTCCTAACAAACCTAAAGAACCTTGTGGATTATTTAGATTTAAAAATCTTTCAGCTACATCTCTACTTGAAATAATTTCATCAAATGAAAATTCTAAACCTAATTCAAAAAATTGATTTATTTTCTTAGAAGAATTGAAAGTCGCTCCATTTGTAAGAATTATTAATATAATTCCTCTATCTCTGGCAATTTCAATTGTTTTTTTTATTCCAGGTACCAGTTCATTTCCTAAGTTTATTACTCCAAATGCGTCTAAGAAAAGCACCTCAAAATTATTTAAAATATCTTCAAGATTCTCAGAAACTCTTGTCTCAATTTTACTAAAATTTACATTAGGAAGTATTTGTCTAAAATTCTCATAAATATTTACGACTTTTACAGAACTCAAATCTTTTATTGACGGTAAAACCACTTTTCTCTCTAAGTTCAGGGTCTCAATATCAAAGTGGACTTTATCTACATCTCTTAACATAATTTTTTAATGATATTTAATTTAATATATATTAGATTTAAATTCTGTATCTATCAATTAAATATTAACTTCGGTATATAATTTTAAATGAGTAAATTTTCAATAAAATCGTCTAAATCGTTAGTTGAAAAAGCTAAGTCTCAGATCAAAAACCTTACAGCATCTCAGTCATTAAAACTTTTTAACACTCCAAACAATCTATTTGTTGATTTAAGAGATATCCGAGAATTAAGAAAAACAGGTAAAATTCAAAAAGCAGTTCACGTTCCTAGAGGAATGTTAGAATTTTGGATTGATCCCCAAAGTCCGTATCATAAAGATTTTTTTAGCAAAAATTATAATTTTGTTTTTTATTGTGCTTCAGGTTGGAGATCTGCCTTAAGTACTTTAACTGCAAAGCAAATGGGCTTGAAAAATGTTTCTCACATTGATGGTGGATTTACTAAATGGCTAGAAATAAATGGCCCAATAGAAAAATTAAACTAGTAAATGGTATCTTTTATCTTGAAAATAATGACGAATCTTGTACTATTCAAATAGTATAATTCTTTTTATGTAAGAGTGTTTTAAACCGCCGAAGGAGCAAGAGCCCACGAAACTTTCAGGCAAAAGGAACATAAGAAGAGGACAATCTGGAGAGCGACATTTCAAATGTCCACCGAAGGGGTAAGCCTTGCAAGCCAATATCTCAGGTTCCTTGACAGATGGGTTATGTTTTATTTACTGTCTTGGAGGTTGTGTTGAAAAAAATTGCTATAATCGGTGCTGGCGTGACAGGAGTGACTACCGCTTATCAATTGTTAAAAATTGGATATATCGTGCATGTTTTTGAAAAAGAAAGATATGTTGCTATGGAGACGAGTTTTGCAAATGGTGGACAAATTTCTGTCTGCAATTCTGAAGTTTGGACAAGTTGGAAAACAGTTTTTCAAGGCATGAAATGGATTTTTCAAAAAGATGCTCCTCTCTTGTTTAACCCTATGCCATCAGTACATAAATTAAGCTGGATTTTAGAGTTTTTAGGGAATATTCCTAATCATAAAAACAATACAATTTTGACTGCAAAAATGGCAATTGAGAGTCGAAAAGAGTTAAAAAAAATTCTAAAGAGCGAAAACTTAAATATTGATCTAAAAGAGAAAGGAATACTAAATTTATCCAACTCTCAAGAAAATTTTCAACATGGGATTAAAGTCAGCAAGTGGCTAAAAGAAGCAGGATTAGAGAGAGAAACTTTGAATAAACAAGATATTAAAAAAATTGAGCCTTCAATCAATACAGATGGATTTTGTGGAGGTTTTTATACTAAGAGCGACATGTCTGGAGACATACATTTATTTACAAAACAATTAGCAGAAAAATGTGCTCAAAGGGGAGCAAAATTTCATTTTACTACAAATGTATTTCAAATATTAAAAAAAAATAAAAAAATAAAAATTACTTTTTCAAATGAAAATAAAAATTTAATCGAGAACTTTGATGGGGTTGTCATTTGTGCTGGTGTAAATAGTAAGCATTTTTCATCTTTACTTGGTGATAGGATAAACATTTACCCAGTTAAAGGATATTCCATCACAATAAATCTTGATGATAAGTTAAGTCAAACTTCTGCTCCTGAAATCTCTTTATTGGATGATGGTTTAAAAATTGTTTCAAGTAGATTAGGTAAAAAAAGATTCCGTATAGCTGGTACTGCAGAATTTAATGGATACAATAAAGATATTCGTATGGACAGAATTGAACCTCTTGTAAAGTGGTGTAGAAATGTATTCCCTAAAGTGTCTACAGAAAAGGTAATTCCATGGACTGGTTTAAGACCAATGACACCCAGCATGATGCCCAAAATTGGAAAAAGTAATATACCAGGAGTTTTTTATAATACAGGCCATGGACATCTCGGTTGGACCCTAAGTGCAATTTCTTCAAAAATTATTGCAGAAAAAATTTTAAGAAGTGATAATTTTAAAATTGATTAAATATCTAAATTTACGACATTTAAAGCATTTTCTTGAATAAAATTTCTTCTATGCTCAACGATTTCTCCCATCAGCGTAGAGAAGGTATCATCAGCATCAACTTCATGCTCAACTTTAACTTGGACTAAATGTCTTGAGTTAGGATCTAAAGTGGTTTCCCACAATTGATTAGGATTCATTTCACCTAATCCTTTATATCGACTAATTTGTGACCCCTTTTTACCTTTTTCCATTACCTTTTCAACTAATTCTATCGGACAATTTATTCTTGATTCTATGTCATCTATTATCAACTTAATTTTGTTTTCTGAAAATATTTTTAAATCTTCGTACAATTTCTCCAATTGTGAACATTCTATAGAATCAAAATCTTTAAAATTAAATTTAAATCTATCTGTAATATCTCTAAACTTTTTAGCAATTTTTAACTCTTCATTAACCAAATCTATACTAATGTCCCATTGCTCAGCATTTGGAGAAAGTCTTTCTGCAAAATGTTTTTTAAGATAATTTAATGTTTCTTTATTTTTATAAAAATGATTGTTTAAACATCCCACAATAGCTAAATGTGAAATAATCTCAGTATTTCCATATTTTTTTGCAAAGGATTCAATCGCTTTCTTTGCACTAATAGATTTTTTAATTAAAGAACTTAAGTCATTTTCAATAATTGATTCAGTTTCTGATACTTTCAAAGTACAATTTTTTATTCCATTATTAATCAAAAAATTATCTAAATTCTTTTGATCTTTAAGATAAACTTCTGATTTACCAATTTTTACTTTATATAATGGAGGTTGCGCAATATACAAATAACCTAAATCTACAATAGGTCTCATGTGTCTAAAAAAGAATGTAAGTAATAAAGTTCTTATATGGCTTCCATCAACATCAGCGTCGGTCATTATAATTATTTTATGATATCTAACTTTTGAAATATCCATTTCTGAATTTCCAACCCCTGCACCAATTGCGGTTATAAGAGTTCCTATCTCTGTAGAAGAAAGCATCTTATCAATTCTAGCTCTTTCAACATTCAAGATCTTACCTCTTAAAGGTAAAATAGCTTGATTACTTCTATCCCTACCTTGCTTTGCTGATCCACCTGCTGAATCTCCTTCAACTAAAAAAATTTCAGACTTTGAAGGGTCTTTTTCTTGACAATCTGCTAATTTCCCCGGCAAACTAGTTATGTCTAACACTCCTTTTCTGCGAGTTAGCTCTTTAGCTTTTCGTGCGGCCTCCCTAGCACTTGCAGCATCATATATTTTGGAAATTACCTTTTTTGCCTCTGATGGGTTTTCTTCAAACCATTGAGAAAGAGCCTCATTAACACACTGTTCAACAACTGGCCTTACTTCACTTGAAACTAGTTTATCTTTTGTTTGACTAGAAAATTTTGGATCAGACAACTTTAAAGAAACTAATGAAGTCAAACCTTCTCTGCAATCATCTCCGGTAATCTGTATTTTTTCTTTCTTACTATATCCAAAATTCGCAGCATAGTTGTTAACAACTCTAGTAAGCGCCGCTCTAAATCCAGCTAAATGTGTCCCTCCATCTCTTTGAGGTATATTGTTTGTAAAACATAAATTTGTTTCGTGGAAAACATCTGTCCACTCCATTGCCATTTCTAATGTAATTCCATCTTTTTGGTGCTTAGTTACTATAGTCTCATGTATGCTAACTCTTGATCTATTCAGGTATTGAACATACTCTTTTAACCCTCCTTGGTAATGGAAGGTTACTGTTTTAGAACTAGTATTTCTAGTATCATTTAAATTTATTTTAATGCCACTATTTAGAAAAGCTAATTCTCTAATTCTATGTTCCAAAGTAGCAAAATCAAACTCAATTGACGAAAAAGTATTTTTGCTAGGTTTAAACATTATTTCTGTTCCACTCTTACCAATTGCATTTTCCATTTCTTTTAGAGGATCTTGAGTATGACCATCCAGAAATTTAATGAAATATTTTTTCCCATCCCTAAAAATTGTTAACGTTAAAAACTCAGAAAGTGCGTTAACCACAGAAACGCCAACACCATGAAGACCCCCTGACACTTTATAAGAATTATTATCAAATTTTCCCCCAGCATGTAATTGGGTCATAATTACCTCTGCAGCTGAAATACCTTCATCAGGATGAATGTCAACAGGTATTCCTCTACCATTATCAGTTACCAATACTGAGCCATCTTCTAATAAAGACACTTGAATTAGATCACAATAACCAGCTAAAGACTCATCTATAGAGTTATCTAAAACTTCATAAACCATGTGGTGCAGGCCTGATCCGTCATCAGTGTCACCAATGTACATCCCAGGTCTTTTCCTTACTGCATCTAAACCTTTAAGTACTTTTATAGCGTCAGCACTATATTCTTGGTTTTTTTGTTGTGTTTCACTGAATTTATTATGCATAAACTAACTCTTTGTTGCTGATTAAATTTTGATTTAATTTTTCTACATTTATTCTATTTAATAACTTTGGGAAATACTTAAATGACTTAACATTTGTTGAAGTAAACCAGCATTGAGATTTATGCTGAGCAGCCTCTTTAAAAAGCAATTTTATGTGAAACGAATCCAAATGTTCAGTTATATCATCTAACAATAATATTGGTGGTGAATGATAATACTTTTCTAGTATTTTTGAATGGTTAAGTATAAAAGAAATTAACATTAGTTTTTGTTCCCCTGTAGAGCAGGAGGTTATCTCTTTTTTAGTGTTCTTATTAATTAAACTAATAATTGAATTATGAGGGCCAATAAAAAAAGAATTTCTATTACTTCTACAACTTTTAAGAATATTTAATAAAAAATTTTTACAATTCGACTCTTCATTATTACAAAAATAATCTTCAACTTCCCCACTAATCAGTAATTCTATTCTTGGGAATCTTAAATTTGTTTCTTTTTCATAAATCCTATTTAATTCTGAAATAAGTAAGTTTCTATTCTTAATTATTAAATAGGCTAAATTAACTATATTCATTTCTAATGTTTCTAACCACAAATTTTCACTTTCAAAATTATTTATTATCTTTGAACGTTCCCTACAAAATTTTTCATATTTGTAAACATAATTAATATGAGAGGAGTCAATATAATTTACTAAACGGTCAACAAAACGTCTCTTTTCTGCCATACTCGAATGAAATAAAAGTAGCATTTGAGGAGTGATCCATGAAATTTTTAAAACATTTGATAATTCCGAATGTTGAGAAACTTTTGAATTAATTTTAATACTACGAGATGATTTAAATTTATTAGAACCTGATCCAATATTTGTAAAACCAATTGGAGTTATAACGTCGGCATTAACTCCCCATGATGAATCAGACTTTAGAGAGTTTCCATGAACATTTGAAAAAATCTCTTCTCTTTTTGCCTTCCTTAATCCCCTTCCTGGATTTAACATAGAGATAGCCTCAAGAATATTTGTTTTACCAACGCCATTTCTGCCATACAAAACAATTGAATTTTGATCTAATTCTAATTCTATATGTCTATGATTTCTAAAACCAAAAATTCTTAGGTTTTTAAAATAATATTGTGCTTTTTGATCAGAGGATTGATCAAGATCATTACCTTCATTTGCATTTTTTACGTCTATGTAATTACTTGAGATCATAAATTTATAAATAAATTAAACTCTCATAGGCATAAGAACAAAAATTATACCTTCTTGTCCTGGATCTGTTATCAGTGCTGGTGACGAAGAATCTGATAATGAAAACTGTATTTCATCACCTTGAATCTGGGAAGCTATATCTAGTAGATATCTAGAATTAAAACCAATTTCCATCGGTGAAGCATCAAACTTAACTTCTAATTCTTCAATTGCGTTACCAGCATCATGACTATTCACTTTTAATAATAAATTATCTTTATTCAGAGATAATTTAACAGCCCTCGATTTTTCGATAGATATCGTCGACACCCTATCTACTGCTTCTTTAAAATCTTTGGTCAAAACTACTAAATTATTAGTATTGGCTTTTGGAATAACCCTTTGATAGTCAGGAAAAGAACCATCAATTAATTTTGAAGTTAAGCTACATTGTTTTATTTTAAAATTAATCTTGTTTGAAGAAACTGTTACTTCAATTTCTCCTTCAGTATCATCTAAAAGTTTTCTAACTTCTCCAACAGTTTTGCGGGGAATAATTATTGAAGACATCCCACTTGCGCCATCAGGCAAATTTATTTCTGCTTGGGCTAGCCTATGACCATCAGTAGCTACTGCTCTAATCTTCTTTTTTTCATCATTCACTTCATGAAAATAAATTCCATTTAAATAATATCTTGTTTCCTCTAAAGAAATTGCAAATTTTGTATTGTCAATTAAATTTTGAAAATCCATTGAACTAATGGAAAATTTTTTTCCTCCGACAATTTCATTCATAATTGGATAATCATCAACTGGAAGTGTAGGTAATCTAAATTCAGATTTTCCACATGATATAACCAGATTTACATCACTTAGATTCATTATAATTTCAGAACCATCAGGTAATTTTCTAACTATATCATAAAGAGTATGAGCAGAAACAGTGATTTTTCCAGTAGCTATGACATTAGTAGTAATTTCTTCGACTATATCTATCTCCATATCAGTGGCAGTCAAAGACACTTTGTTATCATTTGCTTCTATAACTGCATTTGAAAGTATTGGAATTGTATTTCTTCTTTCTACTACAGAATAGATATGACTAAGTGGTTTTAAAAAATCTGATTTAACTATGGAAAACTTCATTAACAACCTTCTACATTTTAAATTAACTAAATTAGAATTAACAACTACCGTGCCTACAACATATAGCACTTTTTTTATAAATCAGCAAACTTTTGCGTACATATAGCGTGTGAAATTGTCGAAAAATTAAGATTTTATAACAGAAATTAAATATTCAATGTCTTTTTTAACTATTTTATCATTAAAAGATAGATTTTTTATTTTGTTAACTGCATGAATAACAGTTGCATGATCTTTTCCACCAAATAATTTTCCTATTTCTGGATAAGAATGATCCGTAAATTCTTTTGCCAAATACATTGCTATTTGTCTAGGTCTTGCAATAATTCTCGATCTTTTTTTCGAGCACAATTCAGAAAAGGTAAGATTAAAATATCTAGATACTTGAAATTGTATATCACCAATAGAGATTTTTTTGTCACTTGATTTTAGCAAATCTGAAAGAATTTCTTTAACCTTATCAAGATTAAGACTAGTTTTCATAAAATCAGAATAAGCAATTATTTTGTTTAAGGCTCCTTCTAATTCTCTGACATTATTAGTGATATTTTTTGCTAAAAATCTAATTATTTCCTTATCTAGAAAAGAGTTTTTTGAGATAAGTTTATTATTGATTATTTTAATTCTCAAATCATTGTTTGTTGGCATTATATCCACAACCAAACCACCTGAAAGTCGAGATTTTAATCTAGCTTCAATATCCATTATTGCTGATGGTGATTTGTCAGCTGTAATGATAATTTGTTTATTCAAATCAATTAAATCATTAAATAAATGAAAAAATTCTTGTTGCGTTGATTTTTTACCACCTATAAATTGTAAATCATCGATCATTAGAACGTCTATAGATCTGAATTGTTCCTTAAAGGTTAAAGTTTCATTTAATTTTAAAGATCTTATAAACTGGTACATAAACCTTTCAGCTGACATATATACAAATTTTCTTTTATTTTCTTTATAAATTTCCCAAGCAATGGCATTTAACAGATGTGTTTTTCCTAATCCCACACCACCATAAATAAATAGAGGGTTATAGTTAATTGAATAATCGTGTGAAACTTTTTTTGAGGAATAATATGCCAAGTTATTTGACTGTCCAATGATAAAATTTTCAAATGTATAGTCTTTGTTTAATGTTTTAGATACGCTAGTAATAAAAGAAATTTTATTTTCACTTTCTAAATTATCATTTGATTTAATATCTAAATTACTATGAAATTTATTCATTTTTTCAGGATTTTGTTCATTTCTTAATTGTTCATCAACAACAAACTTTATCTCTTTTAAGTTTGAGTAAAAAACATTAGATTTAACAAAAATTTGTTCATAATATTGACGCTCTATTCTATTTTTAATTAATTCGGTTTTAACTGAAACACTCAAAACAGAGTTACTATATCTAATAACTTTCAGCGGACTTATCCAAGAATTCCATATTATGCTTTTAAACTCATTCTTCAATTCTGATTTTATAGTTTCCCATTTTTCT
>CACAMV010000034.1 GCA_902533695.1 uncultured SAR116 cluster alpha proteobacterium | reverse complement strand
CGTTTTGTTTCATTATTGATATAGATTCTAGATTTCCATAATTTTCTGAATTTGTCATATTCTTTATCTGTAAAATGTTGAAATGATAAACCTTTTTGAACTTCATAAAAATCTGGAACTATATCTAAACATTTTTTTAAATAATACTTTGCTTTATCATTTTCACCGATAAACTCTGATAGAGCTGCTAGGTTTCTAAGAGCGTCTAAATTTTTGGGATCAATATCTAAAACTAAATTAAAGTGATTTTTTGCTAGATGTATCTCATGTAAATTTGTATATAGTGTTCCTATGTTTATATTAGTTTTGATATGATTTGGTTCCAATTTAAGAGCTTCCTTATAAAATTTCAATGCTTCATCAAACTTTTCTAATTCAGCGCAAATGTAACCTAGGTTATTATAATAATCAGGATTATTGTCAGTAATACTTAATACAATTTTAAAGTATTTTTCTGCTAACAAATATTCTTCTTTTATTCTGTGGACATGACCTAAATTTGTCAAAGCTTCCAGATAATTTTGATCTAATTCAATTGCTTGATTAAGAATTATCTCTGCTTTATAGAAATCTTTTCTTTCCAGATAAATTCTACCTAACAAATTATATATTTCCTTACAACCTATCTTTCTTTGAGAAGCTATCTCACAAATATTTATCACTTTATCTATATCTTTGTTTTCATAAAGTGAATATGAATAATTTATCAAGATTGAATCATTATTTGGATATAGTTTGTAACCATTTTCTAGTAAAGATATTGCAGCTTGATAGTTCTTTTCACGGAAAAAAATGCTTGATAAATTTATTATTGATTTACTATCGTTTTCATTAATAGAAATGGCTTTTTCAAAATAAGATTTTGCTAATTTTAATTTTTCAAGTTTTAGATAAATTGAACCAATTAAATTTAAAAACTCAAGATTTTTACTTAAGAATCTTTCTAATTTTAAGATTTTTTCTAATGCTCGATTATAATTTTGACTATAGTATAATGCGAGACAAGCGTTGTATGTGTTTTCTATCTTCTTTTTAAACTTATAATTTTCATTCTTAAGTTTGATTGTTCCTGACCTATTCATTATTATATTATATTAACAATATTTAACTTCAAATGTTTTTGAATTGAACCAATCATCTGCTTTCCAGGGTTTAAATGCGGTTACTTTTGTTAATGATTGTGAACAAATTAAAACAACTTTTATATTTGGAAATTTAATTGATATATTATCAAATATAGATTTCCACCAGTCATCTGGACGAACAGTAACATGAACATTTTCATTGTTTGGAAGCAATTTTCCAGCTGAATAACATGCCACGTTTATAATCACTATTTTTTTAGAATAAGAAAAAATTTCTTCTATTATTTTATGAATATCTAAAATATAAACATGCTCTAAAACATCAAAACATAATACACAATCAGCACGCTTCTTTTCATTTAAATTTCTGGCTGGCTCATATTTAAAAACTTTATCTAAACCAAAAAACTTTTTTGCACTTAAATTACTTTCTTTATCAAAACCATCCCAATCCCAATCACTACCTCCAGAACCATAATCCAATAATGTTTTAATTTTATTTTCTTTAAAAATTGGTAACAAAAAACTTTTAAAACGCTGCGCTTGAAACTGCTCGAATATTTGTTTACCTTTTTTAATATCACCATAAATAGTTTTGACTCTCATGTTATTTTTTAACATTTCTTCATAAAAACTTATAAGTTTTTGTCCTTGAGAACTTAGTTCCATAATCAATCTCTAAAAATTAATTTAAACCTTTATACGGGATAATTTGTTTTCCAAATCATCAAACCCTTGCTGTGAATTGTTATAATAATTTTCCCATAACTTAGATTCATGACCCTTTCGATAGTCTGAAAAACATGGAGATCCAATAGTATAATGAAATATAGCTGCATTTAAATTTTCTTTATATTCCAAAACTAAATGGTTCCACTCCTTTGGAATGCTTCCTATTTCATTATTATCTAGCCAGGAAAATCTGTGAAGATAACTACCTTGAGATCTTTCAATAAACTCAGGTGTTAAGACTCTATTTTTTTTATGCTCACAATTAAATAAGATTACCGAACTCCAATTTTTTTTTGGATAATCTTCATTTTTAGAACCTAAATATTTGATAGGATACTTAGTTTTGTAATCATGTTTTACAACTTGAACTGCACATTTGGAATCAAAAAGATTGAACAACTTAGACAAATCTTGATGAACAATCATATCACCATCAATAAAAATTGCTTTCCCAGAAAATTTACATAAATAAGGTACTAAAAACCGACTATAAATGAATGCATTACTTCCATCCTTATGATTTTCTTGATAATCAGAAAACATATCGAGATGCAATGGAACAATTGATACTGGATTTTTTGTATTTTCTATAATGCTTTGGACGCAAGTGTGAAATACAACAGATTCTCTTTTATCATAACCTATAAATATTTTGAAATTTTCTTTAGACATTTTCTTTTCCTTTTTTTAATTATTTGCAATATTTAAGCCATTTCTCTTTGAAATTTACTGAGGTTATGCTCAATAAAATTAAAAATTTTGTACATCCATTTTTTTGAACCACCTTTAAAAGTAATCATCTTTGTATTTGAATTTTTTAATATTTGTAAAATTTCTTTCTCAGATAAATTTTCATCAATAATTTTCAAATATTGATGTAAATTTAATTTCTTATAATCTATTTGATTTTCTTTGATTGCCTGTTTAAAAGCTATTTGATCTCCATACCAAATTTGAAATCTCTTAGGTAGTTTTTCTAGTATTTTTATAGATTTTTCAAAAAAGTCACTTTCATTATTCAAAAAAATACAACCAGCTAAAATTGGCATTAGATCTTTTGCTTTTTTATTTTTTAATTCAGGAAATAATAATTCAAATTGTGAATTAGTAGTTGTACATCTGATTTTCAATTTTGGATTTAAAACTTGGTTTTCTTCTCTTTCACTTAAGTATAAACCTTTATCAAAATTACATAAAGATAACTTTCTTAAACATATACTATCTGCATCATAAAATATTGTACCCTTTTTATATATAAAATTATTGTATGCTTTTAAACGAGCCAACATCAAATTATCAGGCAATGCATATCTAAATACTTGTGTTACACCTTCCACTGATAATGTATTAGTATTTGTCAATTGATAGATTTCTGCATCATCTCCATAGACCATTCTGATACTTTTTACAAAAATCTCTGGAATTTCAATTTTAGTACCAATCCAAAAAAAGGCTATTTTATCTTTTTTGTTCATTTTAAATTTCATAAATTAATCATTTCAAAACTCACAATGTTTTTTCTATCAAATAGTCATTAATTTGAAGATGTTTTACATCATTTTTTATTTTTAAAAATGTCTTAGCGGCATCTAATGGTGTTTCAACAAGAGGTTCCTGTACATTAAATGAAGTATTCATTAGTGCTGGAATTTGAGATTTTATGTTAAACTTTTTCAACAGATCATAAGTATCTGAACAAGTAAAATTATCAACAAATTGTGGGCGTGTAGTGTTATCAACATGCAAAACTCCTGAGAGTTTTTGTCTCCATTTTTTCTTTACGACTGAACTAGTGTTCATGTAATAAGAATTTTTTACGGAGTTTTCAAACAAATCATTCGCCTTCTCCGACAAAATCATTGGAGCAAATGGTCTATACCATTCTCTTTTTTTAACTCTGTTCATTTTTTTTCTAATATTTCTAATATCTGGTTTTGCTATAAAAGACCTATGACCTAATGCCCTTGGTCCAGATTCTGATTTGTCAAAAAATCTAGCAACAACATTGTCTTTTAAAAGTATGTTAACTATTCTTTCATTTGTAGCTTTATAGATTTTAATTTTAGAATATTTTTGTTTTAAAAACTCTACTGCCTTTATACAATCTGAATTTTTGTAACTTGCACCATTATAAGGTGAGAAAAAACTTGGGTCATATTTATTTTTTAAAATATAAAAATGCACTGCTAATGCTGCTCCCATTGCTAAGCCAGCATCATTAGGGTTGGGAGGAACATGAATATTTTTAGTTCCTGAATTAATTGCCGCTCTTGAATTTGAAATACAATTTAGAGCCAGGCCACCCGCAAAACAAATATTATCGAAACCATGGTCTAAAGCTTTTGCAAACCAGTTAGTAAATATTCCATCCGTTAAAACTTGTAAAGAATGGGCTAAGTCTGAATCATTATGATTTTTTGGATTTAGGTGTTTATTAATTTCACCTTTATCAAAACTTACATCATTAATAGTAAACTTAAAATCACTTAATTTAGAAGATGGATTTTTAGTCAAAATATCAAAAAGTCTTTTATGTATCTCTAAATCTTTGTTCCCATAACCACCAATAGCCATCAGTGATCCTGGTTTGGAAATTCCATAGAATTTTGGTAAAATGTCCCACAATTTACCTAAAGGATTTGTCCAAATTGAATCATGGAACTTTAAAACACCATTCTGAGCAGTCGCAAATGAAAAATTTTTTGCCCATCCACCTCCATCTGCTGTTAATATTGATGCATTTAAAAAAGGTGAGGTAAAATATGCTCCAGCTGAATGAGCAAGATGATGATGTATAGAAAAAATTGTTAAGTTTTTTCCAAAAAAATTACCTTTACCTTGATGAAAAGATTTGCTGAAAAGTTCTTTATAACCATGACCATTTGGAAATGGAATACCAGTGACAGATGAAACTATGTTTTTATATAAATTTAAAGGACTAGTTTTAAAATCTAAGACTAGTATATCGATATCTTCAATTGACAAATTAACTTTTTCTAAAACATAAAATAAAAAATCCTTACAAAATCCTCCATCCTCTTTAACCCTGGTATATCTCTCTTTTTCATAATTAATTAAAACTTTGCCATTTTGCAAAACACATATTGCTGCATCGTGTTTACCAGCATATATTGAAAGAATTGTTGACATGATTATTGTTTTAGAAAAAAATTAGTTGTCTTTATTCATAGCTTTGAATAAATTTGTTAAATATTCACCAGTAGATTTCATACTTGTTACAGCCTGTTCCATAGCTGTAAATTGTTGAATATACCTGCTTCGAATAGTTTCATATTGGGTATTTAAATCAGTTAGCAAATCATTTTGAGATGTTACTTCTTTGTTTAACCTGGTAACTCGATCAGCTAAAACGCTGTCTGATGAGTTTAATACTGTATCGATGTATTCAGTTAATCTGTAAATAAGACTATCACCGTAATAAACAGTGGCATTTGATCCTAAACCTGAATATTGAACTTTGATACCAATCCCATCACCAGAGATTGATGTAAAAATATTGTTAGTTACATCAGCTGACATGCTCACCCCATCAAATGTGGCAGAACCAGTAACCCCAGTTGTTGTAATACCAACTCCACTAAATCCAAGAGTAATATTTCCAGCGGTATTTGCACTCGGGGTAATTGATTGAATTGTTCTAAACGTTTTAGATCCTATAACCGTTGCACTAGAAGCTGGGCCAGTGATGATTTCAGTTTGGGCATTGCCACTCATGTCTGTTCCAACAACAGTAAATGTTTTTGAGCTCTCATCACCTCCTGCACTTGTGATACTTGCTCTTTTCCCACCAGTATCTGCAAAAGCTGCAGCTGATCCTACATTAACGCCAGCAGCGGCTCCATTCGAAGAAATTTGTGTAACAGTTCTAAAAAGATTTGTAGATGTAACAGTTCCATTTGCAGTAGGGCCTGAAATCGTTTCAGTCAAACTAGCTCCTGTAACGCTTGTTCCGGTAATTGTAAAAGTTACTGTAGATAGATTGTTTGAACTTGATACCGTAATATGAGAATTTAAACCGCTTGCTGCTTCACTGTTTTGTGCTCCATCTATAGTAAAATTTCCTGCGCTTCCTCTTGTCTCAGCATCTACCAATCCATCCGTATCAGACGCTGTAACAGAACCCCCATTCAATGTTAAAGCAGTACTTGCAGTTCCGGATTGAGATGTTCCAATATTATCAGCATCGGCTGAACCACTCATTTTAAGAAAACTATCTAAGTTAGTTCCAATAGAATTTAAGGCTATGGAAGATGAAGTGCCTTTAGTACTAGATGTAATGCTATAACTACTATTTGAAAAACTGACTACTACAGATTTGTCTGCAGTTGATAAGTTGGAATCTGAGTTTATTGCCGTTTGGATTGCAGTGGCCAAAGCCCCTTGTGAACCATAATGTGCAGCAGGTATAGTAATAGTCCCTGAAGTAGTTCCATCAACTGTCAATTGTATAGTGTTATTTGAACTAGTGACTTGTGGAGAAGCATCAGTGTCGACTAAACCGGTCAAAGCTCCAGCAACATAAGCCGTCATAGCAAATGTATATGAACCCGTTTTAGGAGGTTTGCTTGTTCCTCCAGAAATTGTAAGAAGTGTTGATGAAGAAGAATACATAGAATTAAATATTGCATCTAAAGAACTTGGATTATTTTTTAATTCGTTTTCAAGAACGGTTGTATTTAAAGATAAAGTGTTATCCTTCTCTGTTCTAATTCCTAAATTTGACAAATAAACACTTGTAGAGCCAAATCCGGTAAGTGCCGATGTTGTTAAATTTTCAATTTGCTTTTTTAAAGCTTTTACAACAGGATCACTTGCCAATTCTCCAGCCTGTTCTGCTGAAGAACCTCTGTAAGTTTTAGCATTTAAAACTTTTCTTGCAGCATTTAATGAATCTACCAGCGATTGTAAATTTGTTTCAGCTTCTGAAACATCTACAGCAGATGTTAATTTTGCAGCTGAAGAAGTGGTGTTTATTAAATTAACTTCATATCCCTCAAACAAATCTGTAATTTCATTTGTTTCCCTAGTTAAAGCCATCCCATCGACATTAATTGAAGCATCTGATCCTGCTATTTTTTGTTTAGAGGCATTTGTAGATGTGTTGTCAATCGAAGAAAGACCTGATCCTGAAGGACTCTCGCTGGCAGTTATTCTTAAAGCATTATTTGCTCCAGTGCCTGACTTTATTACTAAGTTGTAAGTACCATCTCCTGCTCCAACTATACTTGAAGTAACCCCATAATTAAGTGCATTTATATTATCCCTTAACGAAGCCAATGTATCGGTAGAAGAAACTGATAAGGTTTTCGAGGAAACTGTTGAACTTGCAACGAAGCTCCCGCTAGCCCAACTACCTCTTTCTAATGATAATGAGCCGCCACCCACAATAGATGTAGTTGATGAATATCCTGTAAAAGCAAGGGTTTGACCGGTAGCCAATGAACTAATAGTTATACTTGAGTCCAGAGTAGTAGCTTTTGCAGGGTCTGAAATTGAAACAGTTATTGCTGTGCTATTAGAAGACGGTGCAAGTGAGGTTTTTCCTGATAGGACTTCTATAGATGAAGATAATGAGGATAAAGCGTTCTTTAATTCTGCAATTGCTGAAATTGATGTGGTTTTTTGATTTATCTTAGATTCAATCAGATCTTTTTGAGGTGTTTTTTCAGCCTCAACCAAACTATTAACAATTTGAGTTATATTTAAACCACTGCCTTTAGTATTTAGAGCACTTAGATAATCAACTGTCATTAAAATACCTTTTGATATAGACTATAACGGCTTATTATTTGCAAATTTTATGCCATACAATTTTCAATTATTTTATATCTATTTCACAATAAAAATTTATAATGTTTTATTAAAAAAATTGTGAGTTTATTAATTAAAAATGATCAATAAATTGATAAAACGTAAAAAAGTTATTTTTGAAAATATTGCTTTGATTTTTGTCGCAATAATTATTGGTTTAATTGTCTCTGCTGTCGCACAAGTTTTTATAATTGGTGCTAAAAATTTATTTGAGCAAATTTTTATGAATGAATCATTTGCATTATATTATACAGTAGCTGAAATAAACTTAAATTTTTTGCCATTACTTATTTGTGTCCCAGCATCGATTTTAGTGGGATTATTAATGTATTACTCCAATTTACAAAGATGGCACGGCCCCGCTGATACAATTTTTGCAGCACACAATAAGGCTGGCACTCTAGATGTAAAGGCCGGTTTAACGTCTACCTTGGCATCATTTATTTCAATAAGTGGGGGAGCTTCTGTTGGAATATATGGACCTTTGGTACATTTTGGAGCCACAATTTCTGCATTTTTAAGAAGATTAAGATACATGCCAAAAATTCAACATGACATAATCATAGGTAGCGGCGTCGCAGCTGCAATTTCCGCTGGTTTCGGAGCTCCAATTGCTGGGATAATTTTTGCTCATGAAACCGTTTTGAGGCATTTTTCTTTAAGAGCAATCACATCTATAGCTTTATCATCAATGACTGCAAATTATGCAGCTATTAAAATAGGCATTGTTACCCCTCCACTTCTACTTGAAGAATTGGCTTTTCAGATATCAGATGTTATTTACGGGCTTTTAATTATTGGATTGTTTAGTGCTGTAATTGCGATGTCTTTTATGAAATCCATGATATTTTGTAGTACTTTACCTAAAAAATTGAAAATAAAACATTGGCAAGCGCCTGTAATAGCAGGACTATTATGTGGATTGTTTGGATTATTTTTAGATGAAGTTCTTGGACTAGGAACACAGATATTATTAAATATAATAACAGAAGATTTCGACTTAAAATTCTTGATGATTTTATTATTTTGTAAACTCATATTAACAAGTTGTTGCATTGGTTTTGGTTTTTTTGGTGGTACTTTTTCACCTGCTTTACTTTTAGGAGCAATTGTTGGCGCAATTATTTTTAAATTTCATATTCTTGGGTTTGAAACTTTTCACTTAAGTGTTCTCGCTGTTTCTGGGATGGCTGCAGTTTCTAGCTCTGTCATAGGAGCACCTATAACAGCTATTATTTTAGTATTAGAACTAACAGGATCTTATGAATATGCAATTGCTGCAACAATTCCAATAGCAATTTGTACATTTTTGACCAGTAGGATCTTTGGAAATAGTTTTTTTGATAAACAATTGCTATTAAGGGGAATAGCAATTTCGAAAGGCAGGGAGCAAATTTTATTAAGCGAATCTTTGATAAAAAACTATGTAAATAATAAATTCACAAAATTTTCTGAAAATAATACAATTTCATCAAGTATAAAAAAATTAATCCAAAATAAAGACACAGAAGGCTATATCATTTCAAAAAATAATTTATTTGTTGGTAAAATTAAATTAATAGACATAATTAACAAACAGAATGGTGAAATTGTAAAATATAAACAAAAAAAACCATTAATTTTAGATTCAGAAATAAGTTTGTTCGATACTATTAAAGAATTGTCTAATTTTGTTGGAGAAAGTGTACCTGTCGTTAATAAATCAAATAATAATTTTATAGGTATTATTTCAGAAAATGATGTTTTGGATGCTTATTTAAAAATTTCTAATGAAATAAATCATATAGAAAAAGACTAATTTCTAAATTTTTTTGATACATTGACGTAATTAATTTTGTAACAAAAATTTTAAGGATTTTCTTTATGAACTATAGTTTCCCTAGAGAAAGTTATTTGTCCACTGATATCAAAACTAAAATTGGGCTGGATGATCCCCATGCGATAGTTGTGGAAATACTTACTGATCTAAAAAAAAGCTTAACTACTCTAAGCTATTGCCTTGAGCACGAAAGCGGTCGATCAGATGTCAAATCAAACTCCTTCGCCAGGTGTTTAACTGCAATAAATATTCTTCAGAATAGTCTGGATTTCGAAAAAGGAGGTGAAATAGCACAAAACTTATTTTCTATTTATGAATTTTGCCGTAAGTCAGTTTTAGAGGGTTTCGGCAAAAAAGATTATAAAAGTTTACAAAAATTACCTCCTTTAATTGATGAAATTTTGGATGGATGGAAACAAATAAAAACTTAATAAAAAAAGTTTTTTGTTTAAAAAAGCATCTATTCTAATCAAATTTTTTTTAAATTCTTGAAAAATATGTTAAAATATTTTAAAAAAATTTAACTTTTCAATTTTTTAATTGGAGAAATAATTGTCACAATTTTGTCCTGAATGGATTTTTGGATGTTGTAGTGCCTTTACATCAAGAGGATTTTTGAGCACTGAAAATTCCTTAAACTCGATTGCAAGAAAATTTTCAGCAGGTCTTAATGAACATTATGATGAAATAAAATTTGAAGAAATTTCTGAAACTGCTGAAGGAATTCTTCAATTTTTATCAGAAATTGAAGCAGGTGAAGATGCAGTTGAATATCTAGACAA
>CACAMV010000033.1 GCA_902533695.1 uncultured SAR116 cluster alpha proteobacterium | reverse complement strand
GGTTTAAAAAAAATAAATCTTATAGAGAAAAAATAGTTTTAGCTTCAAAAGTTGTGGGTAATGGATATAAAGCTATTAGAAATGGTCAACCAATAACACCTGATGGAATTAGCAAAGCTATTGATGGCAGCTTAAAAAAACTTAATACAGACTATATTGATTTGTATCAATTACATTGGCCAAATAGAGGCTCTTATCATTTTAGACAAAATTGGGAATATGATCCATCTAATCAAAACAAAGATGATGTCATAATTGATATTGATTCCGTGGTTGAAAAATTATTTGAGTTAAAAATTGAAGGTAAAATCAGGGCAATTGGTTTGTCTAACGAGACATGTTGGGGTGTAATGCAGTTTATTAATGCTACAAAAAAATATAAAGATTTTTGCATAGCTTCCATACAAAATGAATATAGTCTTCTTTGCAGATTATATGATACAGATATGAGCGAACTTTCTCACAATGAAAATATTCCACTTATTGCTTATTCGCCGCTTGCCGGAGGTATTTTGACAGGAAAATATTTAAATGGCGCTGTGCCTAAAAATTCAAGAATGTCTAGAATTCCGACAGTATTTGGCAGAGTTAATAGTAGATCTTCAAATGCAGTAAAGAAATATTTAGATTTGTCAAAAAAATATAATATTGACCCAGTTCATCTTGCTTTGTCCTTTTGTAAGCAAAAAAAGTTTATGGGTTCAGTAATTTTTGGAGCTAGTACAAATAACCAGTTAGATAGAATTTTAGAAGGAGTTAACGTTAATCTGACTGATGAAATTATGTCAGAAATAAATGTTATTAACAAAAATTTACCGATGACATTTTGAAGCTAACTTATTTCTTTGTTTGCACTGGTTTTTTCCTGTTAGGAAAACAGGTTTTACAAATTTCACATATTAGACCATTACAACCGCGTGCTGTACAATACTCTCTGCCATAAAAAATAATTTGAAGATGCAATTTTTTCCACACAGTCTTGGGAAAAATTTTTTTTAGATCCTTTTCTGTTTGAGATACGTTTTTCCCATTTGTAAACTTCCATCTTTGAGATAAACGGTGAATGTGAGTATCAACTGGAAATGCTGGTATACCAAATCCTTGAGACATTACAACACTTGCAGTTTTATGACCTACTCCGGGAAGTTTTTCTAATTCTTCAAAACTTTCTGGAACTTTCCCACAAAATTTATTTACTAATATTTTAGATAAATTAGATATAGCTTTCGATTTTTGAGGAGCTAATCCACAAGGTCTAATAATTTCATAAATTTTCTCTATACTTGTGTTCCTCATCTCAAATGCATTTTTTGCCAATTTAAAAAGAATAGGGGTCACTTTATTTACTCGTTCATCAGTACATTGCGCACTCAGTAGAACCGCCACTAGTAGTTGAAATATGTTATCATGTTTTAAAGGGATAGGTGTCTTTGGATAAATTCTATCTAAGTGTTTTAAGATATATCTTGCGCGTTGTTGTTTGTTCATACAAAATTATAAATTTTAATTTATATAATTCAATTTTAGCTTGAATTAAAATATTTTAAACATAAATTTCTTTCAAAAGAATTGTTTACATCATGAAGATTATTTGATCATATTCAATAATATAAATTTTTTGTTTTCTATTTAAGTTTTACATTAATTTTATGAGTTCTAAATTTGATTTGATATGCATAGGAAGTGGGCCTGCAGGACAAAGAGCAGCTGTGCAGGCTTCTAAATTGGGGAAAAAGGTTGCTTTAATTGAAAAGTCAAATTTTGTCGGAGGCATTTGTCTGCATACTGGAACAGTTCCAAGTAAAACCTTAAGAGAATCTATTTTATTTCAGTCTTCAAAAAAAAATAATTTTATTAGTTTTTCAGGTAAATCATCCAAAAAATTATTTAATAGAGTTCAAAAAATTGTAGATCATGAAGTTTTAATTAATAATGATCAATTAGCTAGAAATAGAATAAAAGTTTTTCATGGAGAAGCATCTTTTATCAATCAAAAAGAAATTCTGATCAAATCTAATAATAATCAAATGAAACTTAAAAGTTCATTTTTTCTTATAAGCGTTGGTACATCTGCATTAAAACCAAATGGTTTTTTCCCAAATAATTCTAATGTAATAACTAGCGATGAAATTTTTGCTTTAAAAAAAATACCTAATTCAATTTCTATCATAGGTTGTGGAGTTATTGGAATTGAATATGCTTCTATGTTCGCAAATTTAGGTGTTGATGTAACAGTAATTGATGGAAGAAATAAACCTTTAGAATTTTTAGATACAGAAATTGTAGATGAACTTATTTATCAAATGAGGCGGAAAGGTGTTAAATTTAAATTAGGAAAAAAAGTAGCAAATTTGATAACAAATATTGATGACAAAGATGGTGTTTTAATACACTTAAATTCAGGAAAAAAAATTTTCACTCAATTAGCTATAGTCTGTGCTGGAAGGGTGGGATCTACTAATAGTTTAAATTTGATAAATGCTAAAATAAATGTAGATGAAAAAGGTAGGATTATTGTCAATAAAAAATTTCAAACTTCTTCAAAAAACATTTATGCAGCTGGAGATGTGATTGGTTTCCCGAGCTTGGCGGCCACCTCTTTCGAACAAGGTAGATTAGCTTCATTATTTATGTTTGATGAAAAGAAGGATTCCATGTCTGAAAATTTTCCGGTCGGCGTTTATTCTATACCTGAAGTGTCAATGGTAGGTATGCCGGAACATGAATTAAAGATTAAAAAAATTCCATATGAAACGGGCATAGCAAGATATAAAGAAATTTCTAGAGGAAATATACTTGAAGATAAAGATGGATTATTAAAAATAATTTTTCATAATAAATCAAAAAAAGTTTTAGGGGTACATATTGTTGGTACAAGTGCTACGGAGTTAATTCATATTGGCCAATGTGTAATGGAATTAGGAGGTAACTTAGATTATTTTTTAAAAACTGTCTTCAATTACCCTACATTGGCTGAGTGTTATAAAGTCGCAGCCTTAAATGCAAGTAATAAGGTTACGATTTAATCTTTTAAAAATTATTTAACCGGATAAAAGGTATGATTTTAAAGCGGCCTTTTTAAGTTTTTGTAGTATTTAGTAATATTCATAAGAGGTAAAACTGTTAATACTATATCTATTACACCGAAAATATTTTTAACACTTGACTTTTAAACTAATAAAACATAAAAAGTAATTACTTAATTGATAATGATTATCATTATTAATTTTGTATCCTTAACTAAAGGTTCCATTTCTGATTTGAAATTGTTTCCCATACATTCAATATCTAAATAATGGAACCTTAACTTCAAAAATTATTTAATATTTGACAAATAAAAAATCAAATGTCCTAATAGTAATGTAAATTATGAGAATGATTACTATTCGCATATTTACCTCCTGAAGGGCCTTGGTTAGAATTATTTGTTCCTTTCTTTTTTGCCTATAAATTTTTCTAGTCAAGGTCTCTTCTAATAACATTAAAATATTTAACTTAAAGGTTAATTCGTCTATTTAATCTTAGCTTGAATGACCATGTTTGAAGCTGTTTTATAAGTTAGTTTTACATTATAAAAACCACTTTCATTCAAAATTTCTTTTAACTTTTTTGGTCCAGCTTGAGCCCCCAAAGCTAATCCAACCTCTTGTGATTTAGAAGCTGGTATACATGCCAAAGTTGAAAATGAATAATACATTTGTCCTATTAAATTAAAATTATCCTCCACATTATCATTAGCTGTTGGCTCTATTATAAAAATTAAACCGTTCTCATTAAGCCTTGATTTAGCATATTTTAAAGCATTTACTGGATCCCCCATATCATGTAGGCAATCAAAAAAAGCAATAATATCATAATTTCCTTTAAAGGTTTTAGCTGAAGCTACTTGAAAATCTATGTTGTCTAACCCTTTCTCCTTTATTAAAGATCTTGCTTTTTCTATGGATGGTTTGTGAGGATCAATCCCTGTAACTATAGAATTTTCAAAAGTTTCAGCGATAATTAATGAGGAGTATCCATGACCACAACCAATATCAGCAAATTTACCCCCATTATTTAATATTTCTTCAGCTCCATCCAAACTAGGCAACCACTTTTTTATAAGAAAGATCGAGTATGCAGGTTTAAAAAACCTTGCAGAACCAGAAAGACAACACGGATGTAATTTACCCCACTCTGTCCCTTTCCCATTTTTAAAATTTTCTTTTATCTTATTAATATTATGCACTGCGCCAGTTAAATTTTCAAATCCACCAATCATTAGTGAATTACTATTCTCATCCCCTAAAATCGCAAATTGTTCTTCGGTAAGAAAAAAATGTTTTTTCGATCTTTCATAAGAAATGTATCCCGCAGAAGATAAAGCAAGTAACCATTCCTTTATATATCTCTCATCCAATTTAATTTTTTTACTAAAATTTTTATATGTTGAGGGGCCAATTTCAAATAATTTTTTAAAAAGATCTAATTCATCCCCAATTCTCATTACAGGAATTAATGCACCAGCTGCAATGTCCTTCATAATTTTGCCCTGTAATTCTCTTATCTTTTCAATATTCGTCATAGCTGTCCCCTATTAATTATATATTTTTAAAACTTAGCTTTGAATTAAGTAGTCAGTTGATCATTTAATATATAAATTAAATATAAAAAATATTAAATTAATTAAAAATTAAGGTTTTATTTTTTTGGATTTGGAAATCACATCAGCTATTTGTTCTTCTTGATGATACCCCATCAGGTGTATTCCATGAATACCTTTAATCTCTTTATATTGATTTATTAATTCAATACAAATCTTTACACCCTCTTTTTCTTGATCTCTTGATTGTTGAAGTCTTTTTATTATTTTTTCTGGAATATTAATGCCAAACAGATTTTTATTCATCCACATTGCACTTTTCGCTGATTTAATAACTCCTAATCCAACCAAATAAAATGCTCTTTCTGTAACCCCAAAATCATTAAGTCTACCCATATAATTTTTTAAAATATCAAAATCATAAGCAAATTGCGTTTGAAAAAAATTTGCGCCAGAGTTAATTTTTGTTAAAAGATTTTCACAATTAAATTTTTTATCAATTTCAAAAGGAGTGTCAGCACCTCCAATAAAATATTCGGGTGCAGATGATATTTTTCGGCCAGAAGGGAATGTTTTATTAATTTTAAATTCATTTGCAGTTTTCATTAAACCAAGAGTATTTAAATCTCTAACCTCTTTTGCTTCAGGCTGGTCACCCGAACTTACTAGGTCACCATATATACATAAAATATTTTGAATATTGAGCGCCCATCCTCCTAGAAGATCAGATTGAATCGCTATTCTATTTCTATCTCTTGTTGTTAATTGTAATATGGGTTCTATTCTATTTTCTGCCAAAATTCCAGAAACCACTAAAGATGATAAATGCGATTTTGCACTTGCACCATCTGTTACATTTACTGCATCAGCAATGTTTTTAAGACATTTTACCCTATCCAAAACATGGTTTTTATCAGATGAGTCTGGTGGTGAAGTTTCAGCCGTAAAAACAAAATTACCATTTTCTAATTTTTTTTTAAAATTGTTGTTGATCAATTTTCTCGCCTCTATTAGATATTATTTCCATGGATTATAAATTAACACTATCTAAAAGGATAAAGTCAACGCCTTTTACCTCAAGGAACGATTTAAATGGGGTTAAAGCTTATACCGTTTATAATAAGATATTACTTCCAACAATATTTGAAAATCTTTTAGATGATTATTATCATTTGTTAGAATATGTTCAGCTATGGGATGTTTCTTGCCAGAAAATAATCCAGATAAAAGGTCCCGATGCTATAAATTTATTATCATTAATATCCTGCAGAGATTTATCTGTTTCTGAGCCTGGAAAATGTTATTACACTCCTATGACTAATGAAAGGGGTGGTTTATTGAATGATACTTTGGTTTTTTGTTTAGAAAAGGATTATTTTTGGATTTCGTTATCAGATTCAGACATGTTTTTGTGGATTTCAGCATTTTTAATTAATTCGAATTTAAAGGTTAAAGTTGAAGATACTGATATTTCTACCCTGGCTCTTCAAGGTCCTAATGCTAATGCATTAATGAGAGAATTGACAGGTAATGAAATTGATAAACTGAATTTTTTTAATTTTAGAAACTTTAAAATTAATAATAGAAATTTTTTAATTTCAAGAACAGGTTTTAGTAAACAAGGTGGATATGAAATTTATATTCAAAATTCCAACCATGGGACAAAGCTTTGGGATTTAATCGTTCAAGAAGGATTTAAGTTTAATTTAAAAGTTGGTTGTGTGAATTTAATTGAGAGAGTCGAAAGTGGTTTGCTAAGCTACGGAAATGATATGACTAGAAAAGACACGCCTTATGATTGTTCTCTCGGTAAATATTGTTCTTTAGAATCTAATTATGACTTTATTGGAAAAAAAGCATTATTATCACAAAGAAAAAGAGGTCCTCATAAAGATATATATAAAGTTTTCTTTGATGCACCACTTGGATTAGAGTATCAGGAAGTAAATTGTTATATTAAGGAAAAGAAAATTGGTAAATTAACATCAATGATTTTTTCCCCAAAGTTTAATAAATATTTAGGTTTTATGATATCAAAAAAAAATGATTTAATTGATTGTGAAAATGCTTTTATTAAAATCAGAAATGGTATATTTAAAGCATCAATAGAAGATTTAGATTAGGTGTAAAAAATGTCAAAAGAAATTGGAAAATGTTTGTGCGGTAACATTGAAGTTGAATGTGATGAATTACCAAAAGTTTCAGTAGCTTGCTATTGTGAAGATTGTCAAAAGGCTTCAGGAGGGGGGGCTTCATACAATATAGTTATACCAGATGACGATATAAGAATACTAAAAGGTATACCATCAATTTATAATGTTCTAGCTGAAAGTGGAAATAAAGTAGAAAGATTATTTTGTTCAGATTGCGGAAGTGCAATATGTTCTAAACTAATTTCTAGAACTGTCTGGAAAGCGGGCTTATTTAGTCATCTTAAAGATATCCAAGTTTCGACAAATGTTTGGGCTTCAAGAGCTAATAAACTATGTAAAGTTGATACTGATAAAACAACATTTGAAGAAGCAAGTTAAATTTAAATTAAAGATGATTTAGATAAAAAATTTCTATATTTAATATCTAATTTTGATTCGTATGGAGCTTTGGTAAAAGTTTCTTTAATATTTATCGAGTTAATTTTATTAAAAAAAGTAACTGTTTTATAAGTTATTAAAGGTATCTTGATTCCCATCAATACAATTTAAAAAATAGAATCACTCAATCTATACACACCTCAGGAAAATACCTATTGTTTTCTCAATCAAATTAAAAAAGGAGATATAATATAATATATTAGCCAAATTAATAAGCATAAGAATAAAACAAAAATTAAAATTGTTTGGAAAAAATCACTTATCAATGCAATTAAAAGTTGTTTAGTTTTTAACTTTCCAAAAGTAAAAAAAACAGTAATCAATGATAAGGGAAAAAATAGATAAAAAATTGTACTAATTAGCCAAAACTTTATTATACTCATTTCTTTAAAAGGATTATTTCCATTGTTTGTTTTTTGTTTTTTCATTCTAAGTCTTTGCAAAATATTGAATAAAAAATTCTAGTTTATTTATGACAGAATACAAAAAAATAAATATTGCTGTTGTGGGCATTGGTGTTATGGGATTAAAACATTTAGATGCAATAAAAAAATGTAAAAATGTAAATGTAATTGCAATTATTGATAATGACAGAAAGAAAATTTCAAAATTAAAAATTAAATCAAATTATTATAAAACTATAAATGAAGCTTTTGAAAATCATGATATAGATGGAACTATAGTTTCTACACCAAATTCTCAACATCTTGAAAATAGTCTTGAGTTAATAGATTATGGTTGTCCTCTGTTGATAGAAAAGCCAATTACAACCAATTCAATAGATGCTTTAAAAATTATGAAAATGAGCAAAAAGAAATCTGTTGAAGTGCTAGTTGGTCACCATAGAAGACACAATCCAATAATCGAAAAAGCACAAGAAATAATAAACAAATCAATAATTGGTGAAATAAGAACAATTCATTTGAATTGTCAAATGTATAAGCCTGATGAATATTTTGAAAATTCTATATGGAAAAAAGAGGAAGGTGCAGGTCCAGTTTTTGTCAATTTAATTCATGATCTGGATTTAATGAATTTTTTATGTGGAGACATAGAATCTGTTCAAGCTCTTGTTCATCCTTCAAAAAGGGGCTATATGAACGAAGATGTTAGTGGCGCTTTATTACGTTTTAAAAATGGCATTATTGGAACATTATTAGTATCTGACTCAGTGGCATCTCCATGGAGTTGGGAACTTACTTCTAAAGAGAATAATATATATCCTAATACAAATGAACTATGTTATTTTTTTGGCGGTTCCAAGGGATCATTGTCATTACCAAATCTAAAAGTGTGGAGTTACAAAAAAGAACCAAACTGGTTAAAACCTATAATTGAAAAAAAATACTCATGTAAAATGAGTGACCCGCTTGTGAATCAAATAAATCATTTTTGTGATGTCATTAATAGAGTCTCTAAACCCATTGTAGACCCTGAAATTGCAATAAAAACAGTAAAAGTCATCGAAGCGATCAAAAAATCTGCAAAGCTTAAAAGATTAGTTTCAGTAAATTAAAACTTTATAATTTAAAGTATTTTTTTTAATTGTGATAGAATACAAAAGATTTGATAATTCAATGAATTAAATTAAAATTGAACTACAAAAGATGATAAAAAAAGAAATGTCAAAAAAAATTATAATTGTAGGTTCTGGAAACGCAGCTTTAACCGCTGGCATCGCTGCTTTAGAAAAGGGAGCTAAAGTTCTAGCAATTGAAAAAGGAAATAAATATCTTTCAGGTGGTAACACCAAATATACTGCTGGTGCAATGAGGTTCTCTTATAATAATGGAGATGAATTACTTCCTTTAATTAGAGATGTGAATGATATAAGATTAAAAAAAACAGAATTTGGTTCTTATACTAAAAATAAATTTAAAGAAGACCTGCTGAGTTTTAATGAAGGTAATCCGTTAACAAAAGAGCAAGAAATATTAGTTGATAATTCTTATGAGACAATTTGTTGGTTAGCGTCTCATAATGTTAAATTTGAACCTATTTATAATAGACAAAGCTTTAAAAAAGGTGACAAGTTTATTTTTTGGGGAGGGTTAACATTAGCTTCTGAAAATGAAGGTGTGGGTTTATTTGAACAGGAATTAAAATCTTTTTTTTCACTTGGTGGGGAGATAGAATACGAAAATCCAGTTACCAATCTGATGATGGATAATGATAAAGTGGTGGGAGTTCAGACAAAAAAAGATAAATATTATTCAGATTCAGTAATATTAGCTTCAGGTGGTTTCGAAGCAAATGAAGATATGAGAGTTAGGTATTTAGGGGAAAATTGGAGATTTGCTAAGGTTAGAGGTACGCCAAATAATACAGGTGATGGATTAAAAATGGCACTTGATATTGGGGCGTTAGAAAATGGTTATTATCAAAGTTGTCATGCAACACCCATGGATCTATATATGAAAAATTATGGAAATCTTGATTTAGAACCAATTGAAAGAAAAAAATATAGAAAGATTTGTTATTTTTTAGGTATTATGATTAACGCTAATGGGAAGAGATTTTTAGATGAAGGTAAAAATTTCAGAAATTATACGTATGCACAATATGGTGCAAAAGTTTTAGAGCAACCCGGGCATTTAGCATGGCAAGTCTTTGACAATAAAGTGAAAGATCTCCTTTATGACGAATACTTCTTTAAAGATGCAAGTTTTGTTGAGGCCGACAGTTTGAAGGAATTAATATCTAAGATGGATGGTGTTGATATAACTGCCACTTATAATACAATTCGAAATTATAATAAATCATGTAAATCAAACAATTCATTTGATCCTACAAAATTAGATAATAAGTCCACAATTGGCCTTGATTTACCTAAATCTAATTGGGCACAAAGCATAGAAGAACCTCCATTCAGAGCTTACCCAGTAACAGGTGGCATTACATTTACTTACGGAGGTTTGAAAGTATCGTCTAAATGTAATGTTTTGCAAAAAAATGGTGATATAATAAAAGGATTATTTGCTTGTGGTGAAATTGTGGGAGGAGTTTTTTTAAATGGTTATCCGGGAGGGTCAGGCTTAACCTCTGGAGCGGTTTTTGGAAGAATAGCCGGTTATGGATCTGTTTCAAGTATATAAAATTAAATTATTTTTTATTTGAAATCACAATCTGAATTATTTCATTGTTTGAACCTAATCTCATGTTTGGACCCCAACAACCACATCCAGATGAGACGTATAGTTTTGAGTTTAGTTTTTGATATAATCCATAAATGTATTTATACTGTAATTTTACAAAAAAATTAAAAGGGAATATTTGTCCTTTATGAGTGTGTCCGCTCAACATCAAGTCTACATCTTTAGTTATATGATCCCATAATGATGGTCTATGAATTAAAATAAGATTAAAAAAATTTTTTTTAGTCAATTTGTTCATAATATTTGTTTTTGCTTCTAATGTCTGATTATCACTTATACCCACAATATTGATGCTTGAACATTTATATGATTTATTATCCAAAAAAGTTAGATTATATTTTTTCAACAATTTTAATTTTTTTTTATAATCCTTAAGATAATATTCATGATTGCCGCTCACAAATAAAATAGGTTTTTCTATATTCTTTAAATTTTTTAAATTATTAATTTTAAAGTTATTTGAATCAATTAAATCTCCACCAATAAGTAGCAAATCATATTTAAAATATTTCAATTTTAAACAAATTTTTTCCAAATGCTTTTTTGAGTTGGAACCAAGGTGAACATCACTTAAGAACATTAATCTCATTTTATGAGCTACTTTTTTGGAAGTAACATTAATTTTTTTAGAGTAAATCAATCTAGCTTTAATAAAACTGAAGCAACATATTGAAAAAATTAAAGATATACATGCTAATCCCAAATTTAATGAATTTAAAGAAAAGAAAAAGAAAAAAATTATACAAATATTTGTTATCCAAAAACTTATAAAGCCAATGCCCATACCTT
>CACAMV010000032.1 GCA_902533695.1 uncultured SAR116 cluster alpha proteobacterium | reverse complement strand
CTCTGGTGTCAAAGCTTCAGTTGTTGCTAAAGAGCTTGGTATAAGAGAAGAGACTTTATCACGTTGGAGGCAAATTGATGAATTTAAACAATCATTAGATGACGCTACAGAAGTTATTTTAAGAGAAATTGTTGAAACACATAAAAACCTATTAATTTCATCTCAAAGCATAATCTATAATGCATTACATAATGAAGAACTAGATATATTCAAAAAAGCTAATTTAGCACTTAGGTATTTAAGTTTAATGAGAGGAAAAGATGACATATTTCAAAAAGATACAGAAAAGCTTAGAAAACATTTGGATTGCAAAGAATTTAATTTTGGTATTATTTAAAATGGAATTTTAAAAAAATATGTACTTATGAGGTTCTTGTGTTTGAAAAAGGTGTGAATACTAGGTTTAAACAATTAGGCAATAATCTTCTGGTTAAGTTTCCTATTATTGCAATGGAATTTGACTCAGAAAAGAATGGTATTACACCAGATAAAGTTTACCCAAACTCTAATAAAAAATATTGGTTTAGTTGTCCTAAAGGACATTCTTATTTTACAGTATTAACAAATAGAACAAGAATGGGTTCAAATTGTCCTAAATGTTCCTATCAAACATCCAAAAACGAAGTTAGAATTTATAGTGAACTAAAATATATTTTTGGAAATACAATTCATAAAACAAAGCTAAGAAAAACTGAGTTTGATATTTTCTTAACTCCTTACAATCTAGTTATAGAATATGATGGACAATATTATCACAACAATAAAGAACAGAGGGATTTAAAGAAGAATAGATTTTGTAATAGAATGGGTATGAAAATAATGAGAGTTAGAGAAACTCCTCTAAAGAAATTGTCAGACCTTGATGTGATGGTAACTACAAAACCACTTTCAAAATTACAAATGAATGAAATTGTTCTTCAACTAATTAAAAAGTTTCCAATTGATATTGGTGGACGACTTTCAAGTTATATTCAAGAAGAAACATTTATGAATGATAACTATTATAGAAGTTATATTTCAAACTTACCTAATCCACCTCTACAGGAATCATTATTAAAAACACACCCAAAGATTGCAAGTTTATGGGATTATGAAAAAAACTATCCTTTAAAACCAGAACAATTTAAAGCAGGAAGTAATGCGAAAGTTTATTTTAAATGTGAAGAAAAAGGACACTCTAAAGAATATGCAATTTACAATAGAGTTAAATTAAAGACTGGTTGTCCTATCTGTAATAACTTTGGAGATAATCACCCAGAATTATTAAAAGAATTACACCCTACAAGAAATCCAGACTTTAACCCCTATGAAGTTCTTCAATTTAGTCATAAAAAAATCTGGTGGAAATGCTCTCAAGGACATGAATATATAACAACAATTGCACATAGAACAAAAGAAGGAACCGGTTGTTGGAGGTGTTATAATCAAAGAAGAAAAAATAAATCTTCTTTTTCAAATAATAAAAATCAATTAAGATTACTTTAAAATGATTAAAGTATTTATTACATTCCTGTTACTATTTATCCTGAGCAGCTGCGGTGGAAATATTCAGCAGGTTATGTATCAATCCAAAGGAACTAAATCGTATTGTGAGTTAAAAGTATTTGCTAAAGATTTGGAGATTAATGAAAATTTAGAAGTTATAGGTGAGTTTTCTTTTACTGATACGGGCTTTACTATTAATTGTAGTGCAGAAACAGTAATGTCTAAGCTAAACAAAGCTGCATGTGATGCAGGTGCTGATGCTTATCAATTGACTTGGACTCAACCACCAAATATTAGGAGTACTTGTTTTCAGGCAAAAGCTAGGTTTTTAAAATATCGTAATAAAAGCAAATAATACATTTAGAATGTAGACTATATACTGATTAAGCTATAAAATCTAATTAAATCAGATGATTAAAATGGAATAACGAGGAGGTTGTCTCCGCCAAGGAAGTTTGATGCATTAACAATATTTTTGGATTTGAACGATGGAAGCCCCCAAATGCTTATAATTCTATTTGTTCAAACATAGTCAATTATATAAAAATATATTATAATATCAGCATATCTTAGTTTTTAAAAATGGAACATTAATATGATTTTACGTTGTTTACTTATTTGTTTTTCTTTAACTTTATTTTCTCAAACGAATAATTTAGCAAAAGCATGTTCATTTAATTGTGGAAGCTCCCATGTAATTCAGCAAAAAGACCCGGGTGGGCCAGCCGTTAAATATGGAAACAAGAGTTTTAATACTCAAATTCCTGAAAAGGAAAGACCAAATGATGCAACAATATCATTATACAATGATGGTAGAATATATTTTTTTAATGTACGTAAAAAACAAGGACGAATGTTTTCCATTAAACCAAAAGGAAATTCAGAAATATTTAAAATTTCTAAAAATCCGCAAAGTACAATATTGGAAAAACAGTTATCTAAAGGTTATATTCTCAGTTATTTGTATTATGACAACGGTACTATAAAGTATAATGGAATACCAAAACCTGGTAGATTTGATCGTGATATTAATGACAAAACTCTATTCTTTACGCATTCCACTGGTAAAAGTATAATTTCGTATATTGTTGGCCACGCAATATGTAAAGGCTATATCAGTTCGGTTAATGAGCCTATTAATTGGCCATTAATGAGTAAGACTTTATATAATGAACAACCTCTTATTAATTTATTAAATATGAATGCTGGTGACAGACATACTGTTAATAAAAGATCAAATCGTGTTATGGGTTCAAAAACACATCATCGTGATATGGACCAAATTACCATAGCTAAATTACTTCAAGGAACAGAACGCAAAAGTAATAATATATTTTACAATAATGTACTTACAGATATTGTTGCTAGTTATGTAGCTTTTCGTACTGACAATGATTACGACAAATTGTTAAAAATGGTTTTTCAAGATAAAATTAAGATTGAAAATGAAGTTCATTTTGAACTCCACAGAAACACTAGTTCTATATCTGAAAAATTATTTGGACAGCCACAAATACGGGCCTCATACTCTTTTATGATAACCAGAGGAGATTTGCTTCGAGTAGCTATATCTATGATGAAGGATTATCAACAAAAAACTTGTGTTGGAAATTACTTAAGAGATATTCAAAAACAAGCAAAAAGTTGGCCTAAGTATCGCCCTAGTAAAAAAAATGCGTCCTTATATTTACACAATTATGCAAAAAAATACGGAGGAAAATTTTATTTTAAATTTCATAAAATGGAAGACCGGAATATTATGGCAACACAAGGTTATAATGGTCAGAATATTATGATTGATATGGATAATTCAAAAATTGTAGTTACACAAAGTGCTGCAACTGCATGGGACCAAAGAACATTTATTATGAATGTTATCCGTTATGGAAAATTACCAAAATAACCAACTAGAAATGCTTTATCCATCCCTAGATTATTGATGTAGACTAAATTCTAGACTGAACAATGATTACTCTATAAAATCTAAGTAAAACAGATGATTAAAATGGAATAACGAGGAGGTTGTCTCCTCTATTTAAATTATCACAATAAGGACTTTTTATGAAAAAAATATTATTAATGCTATCTATTATTTTTTTTAGTGTTAACAAAGTCAATTTAGTTGAAGCAAAATGTTCATTCAATTGCCCAAAATTTGTTAAAAACGAAGCATTAGTTTTATGGGATAAGTCATCGTATGATACTAAATGGTGTACACCAAGACGCTCCCCTTCAATGAAAAAATATAGTAAATCCGTTACACGTCACAGAACTCCTCATCCAGAAAATGGTTTTGAAATATTTTTAAAAGAAAATGCATCTACTATAAATTTCGCAATAAGTAACCCAAAACAATTTGACTTTAAAAAATATAAGTCTCAAATTCTTGAACTTGCTACATCCAACAGTTTTTCATATTTAGATTGGACAAGAAATGGAGGAGGTAGTCCCGCATTTGCAAGTGCGCTTATCATAAAATCTATATCATACAGTTACGCTTTAATTGAAGAATATGAAAAGTTTACAGAAAAAGAGGCACAAAAAGTAAGAGACTGGGTCGTAGGTATAGAAAAAAACATTCATAAAAAGGGAAACTCCCTTGACCATGATATAGCAGTTGCGACTACACATATTCTTTGGGGTGCTGCATCTAAAGATGATACATTCTTTAAAAAAGGTCAAAAAGGCATGTTGTCCTTTTTGAGTAAAACAAAGAAAAATGGAAAAATTGCAGATGATGTAGGATATAATAATAAAATTATGCATCATCTTGTTCAAGGTGCAGAAGTATTAGAATTGAATGGGGTAAAAATTTACAGTAAGATTTTTAATAATTTAACACTACATGATATTATAGAAAGTCATGCTAAAAATATATTGTCTGTCCCAGAAAGAAGTATAATGAGGTCTGAAGGTTATGGAAAACACATCGCTTGGGTACCTATTTACCTTAAGAGATTTAAAAATAATAAAACGAGTAATGCCGTAATTGAATTACGTCAAACATTAAGAGAAAAGTATAGAGATAGAAAACCTTTTTTTGGTAGACACATCGCAATTAATACAAGTTGTTATTATGGAAATGAAATTTAATCTATGTATTTAGAAAATTGGATTTAATTACTTTGATGAATTGTAGACTAAACTGTAGACTGAAAAATTATTAGGCTATAAAATCTAACTAAATCAGATGATTAAAATGGAATAACGAGGAGGTTCTCTCCGCCAATATATATTTATTTAATAAAAACAATTATTTAAAATAGAATATAATTGTTTTGTACCAAGAAAGTACCCAATATTATTCATATAATTTAGTGATAGTGGGGTCAACCGAACAATCAGTATAGTAACCATTCCTTTCCCCTGTTCTGTTACCTTTTTTATGCGTTCCAGTTTCCATTAATGAACCATTTAAAAAAAATCTTTTATGTAATCCGTGTGGTAATCCATTTTGATAAAAAGTTATCATCGAAAACTTGTCTTTTCCATTTGGAGTTTTTATTTCACCTGTATAAGGAATATCATCAAATTTTTTGTGTGCTTTTTCATCTTCAATTAAATAATGTCCTAACATTGTTTGACATAAGACGATATGATAAAATTATAATACTATTAATAGAAGAGAGGTTAAAGAATGTCCACTATATCACGTCCCCAAAATCCCGAATCCAACCCTCGTGTAAAAGCTGTTTTTGATGACATTCGTGCTACACGTGGCAGCGACTTCATAAATAATTTGTGGCACTATCTTGCCTTTGATGCAAGTTTGCTTGAAACCATTTGGCACGACGTCAAAGCAGTGATGGCAAAACCCAGTCATCTCGACCCAATGACCAAGGAACTTATCTATGCTGCTGTTTCTATTGCTAATAGTTGCGATTACTGTATACACACTCATACTGCCGCTGCCCGTGGCAAAGGCATGACCGATGAACAGTATGCTGAGTTTCTATCAATTGTATCGCTTGCTGGTCGTACCAATCATCTTCTCAACGGCATGAACATTCCAATCGACCCTGAATTTAACCATGAAAACGAATCTTAATTTCGAATAAAAAACATTCAAAACTAAAGATAATTGATTTGAACTTCTCTTATTCATTTAATATATTCGAAGTGAATTTTATAAAATTTCAAGAGATTATGTTAAATTTTGAAATAAAAGTGTTGGGCTTGTCATTGCATTCTGTTTATAAATATTTTACTTATTTCCTCATTTTATTTTTGGTGGTTTTGCCATTTCACGCTGTATCAGAAATGCATTCGCCATGGAAATTGGCAGGTGCAAATGAGCGTATTAAAAAAATTCGTATGGGTACTGCAAAGCTAAAGTTTGTCAATCCTGATGGAACACCAATTAATCAAAAATTATTTGTTAAGATTAATCTTATTAAACATTCATTTCAGTTTGGAATTAGCTTGGGTCAATCTTGGGCACTTTATAATCAAAAACATTTTGAACAATACCGTAATTATATGAGCGATGTATTCAACCTTGTTGCTCTTGGATTTCAGTGGTCATGGATTGAACGAAAAAAAGGTCGGATAAGGAAAGTCGGTCACATTGATAGCAACCTAAATTGGGCAAAATCGAAAGGGGTCAGCATAAAGGGAATGCCTTTGATATGGCATAATGCTATCCCAAAGTGGTTGAATGAAATGACTGATCTGAAGGAAATTGAGATTTTAATTGATAAACGTATTCGTTATCTCATCACAAAATACCCTGAAGTCAAAACTTGGAATTTATACAATGAAGCTGTTGATGCAGAAAAGAATTATATGAAAAATAATGCTGTAGCCAAATGGGTAAAATCAAAAGGTGGTCCAGCGAAAACTCAAGCCTGGGTTATAAAAGTTGTGCGTGAAATTGCGCCAAACAAGATTTATGTAAATAATCACTATTCTTATAAAGACCCGGCATTCAAAAGAATGAATCAGGAACTTCTCAACATGGGAGCAAACTTTGATGCTATTGGTGTTCAGACACACATGCATACGAAACAAAACCGCTTGTCTGAACAAGATTTATGGAAGTTGTTGGAAGATTACAAAGTTTTCGGGAAACCACTACATTTGACTGAGATTTCTGTGCCATCTTCTACTCCATTCAATAACTGGCGGGACTTTCGTCCACATGTACAAGCCTTAAAAAGAGCTAAGCCTCGTAAAAAAAGATTAGAAATTGCAAGAAATAGCTTAAAAGATTTCGAAAAATATCAGGCTGATTATCTCAAAGATTTTTATACTTTAGCTTTTAGTCACGCGAATGTAGGTTCAATAATATATTGGAGCGGTAGCGATTTATACGAATGGCGAGGTACAGCTGCCGGATTGCTTGATACAAAACATAATCCAAAACCTGCTTACTACGTTCTCAAAAATCTGATAAAAAAGCATTGGCATACAAGTGTAGCCAAATCTACTGAGATGTTTGGTAAATATTCATTTTCTGGTTTTTATGGAGAGTATATTGGTAAAATTTTGCTAAATGGTAGGGAGCAGGTTTTTAAGTTTTATCATATTCCTGGACAAACTGATGAGCAAAATATTGTTGTAAGATAGATTTTAAATGAACATACTACAATGAAGTAATTTATTTTACACTAATTCGTGGTTAAAATTTTTTTCATACTTTAATGAAAGTTCTTTGGCTTGAATAATATTTTTTTTTGTGATTTTTTCTCAAGAAAATATGACTTCAATCATGTTAATCTTCCTCTGAAAAAACTCGTATTTCTTCCACTCTATGTTTTTTTTCTCTATAAAGAACATAAAAGCCCGCTGAAACTATAATTCCAGCTCCAATCCACATTTCTATGCTTGGGATATCACCAAAAATCGAATAACCAAAAACTGCCACCCATAACAGCTTAGTGTAATTGTAAGGGGCCAAGAGCGATGCTTCAGCACGATCAAAAGCGCTTATCATGCACAAATGAGCCAAGGCACCCAAGGCACCTGTAGCAAAAAAAACTAAAATATGAATCTGAGAAGGAACCACCCAAACGAAAGGCACAATTAAGCTAGACCATCCCAGTCCTCCAAGGCCTGTATAAAATAAAGTTGTAAGAGTCTTTTCAGTTTCAGATAATAATCTTGTCAAAATTTGAAAAATTGCAAAGAATAGCGCCCCTAATAAGGGCATAATTGATGCAAAATGCCAGAAATTACCACCAGGCCGAACAATGATTATAACCCCAATCAATCCAAATACTACTGCACCCCAGCGATGAATATCCACTTTTTCTTTGAGAATTGGAACAGAAAAGGCTGTTATAAACAAAGGTGCTACAAATCCAATTGCCGTAGCTTCAGCTATTGGCAAATATGTTAAACCAACAAAAAGGCTAGATATAGAACAAACCAAAAAAGCAGGACGGAAAATTTGTAGGATTGGTCTATCAGTTGTCCTCAATTTTGAAAGTTTTTCACCCTTCAGAAAAAAGAAAATCCACAATGTCAAGTTAATGCCAACAAAATAACCCCATACAAGCTGGATCGCATGAAGATCTTTTGTAAATAATTTACATATCGCATCTACAACAGAAATGAAGAAAATTGCAGTCATGAAAAACAAAACACCCTTTAAAGGATGCTGTGTTTTATTTAGCGGGGTCATTGTTTTAGAACCTTATTTTTTTAGTAAAATTATGTAAGACCGTATGTCACACTATAACTATTTACTGCATTTTAAAAAGTTAAAAAATTTTATTTTTGAGTTAAATGATATACCTTAGCTTCTTGAAAAATTTTACCATTCCAACCCAATGCTTTCAATTCTTCAAATGAAAACACATCACCCATATTAAATTCAGTAAGCATATCAGGCAAATTATTTTCTTCACACTCATCTAATTGTAATGAATACTCCCTACTACAGTAATCATCATATTTTCCATATGTTATCATAGCCCATTTTCTGGAATTATTTTTTTTGCCTTTTCTTTTAAGATATAAATGTTGAGTTTCTTGGCATAAAAACGGCCCTACATATCTGTATCCTAGATAAAATACGCGCTGTCTTGGAACAGGGTCATGAAGTTTTTGTCTTGCAGGAAATTGTATTATCATTAGTGACTCCGCTTTAGTACTTTAGGCCCATGCCAAGGTGTACAAGTTGGTTGATTAAATACCTTCAATTAAAGTACTATAAATTTTAGAGTTTGTGAAGTTTAATATATGAATTGATTTAAAAATTTTAAAAAAAATTAAAACCGAAGATAAGAATAACATTCAAAAAAGTGTTTAATTTAAGTAAAGGAAAATCTTATGAAAAGATATAATCATTTTGTAAACGGCAAAGAAATGGAACCAAGTAGTAGAAAATATTTTGATACTGAGAATCCTTATACTTGTGAAAAATGGGCAGAGGTTGCTAAAGGTAATTCACACGATGTTGACTTAGCTGTTAATGTTGCGAAAGATGTTTTTGAAAATAATTGGTCTAAAGTCAAACCAACTGAAAGGGGTAAATTACTTGTAAAGCTTGCAGAAATTGTAGAAAGAGATTCTCAAAAACTTGGTAAAATAGAAGTCCAAGACAATGGAAAATTGATTGCAGAAATGAGTGCTCAAACAAAATATCTTGCAGAATGGTATAGGTATTTTGGAGGTCTTGCAGACAAAGTAGAAGGATCAGTATTACCGTCAGATAAACCTGGTATTTTTAATTATACTAAATATGAGGCATTTGGTGTTGTAGGAATGATAACTGCTTGGAATTCTCCTTTACTGCTTTTGTCTTGGAAACTTGCTCCTGCACTGGCGGCTGGAAATACAGCTGTAATTAAACCTTCTGAATTTACTTCAGCGTCTACTTTAGAGTTTATGAAATTAATTTCAGAAGCAGGATTTCCTGACGGGGTAGTAAATTGTGTTACAGGTATGGGTATTGAGGTTGGACAACCACTTGTTGAACATAAACATATATCAAAAATTGCATTTACAGGATCTGATGTTTCTGGTCAAAAAATTTATGAAACTGCTGCCAAAAAAATAATGCCAGTCTCTTTAGAGCTTGGTGGGAAATCTCCTAATATTGTTTTTGAAGATGCTGATTTTGAATCTGCAATAATGGGCGTGATATCAGGTATATTTGCAGCAACAGGTCAAACATGTATTGCAGGGTCACGTTTATTGGTTCAGGAATCAATTTATGAAAAGTTTGTTAAAAGACTTGTTGAAGTCGCAAGTGAAGCAAAAATAGGAGACCCAATGTCATTAGACACCCATGTTGGACCTGTAACAACGCAGCCTCAATTCGATAAAATTATGAGTTATATAGATATTGCAAAATCAGAAGGAGCAAAATGTGTTTTAGGTGGAAAAGCTTATTCTGGAAAAAATATTAAAGGAAATAGATTTATTGAACCTACAATTTTTACTGATGTAAATAATGAAATGAGGATTGCTCAAGAAGAAGTGTTTGGACCTGTGTTGTCTATTATTCGCTTTAAGGATGAAGAGGAAGCTATAAAAGTAGGTAATGATGTGATATTTGGGTTAGCAGCTGGGGTTTGGACTAATGATATTGGAAGAGCTTTAAGAATGTCAGATGCTTTAAGAGCTGGTACTGTTTGGGTAAACACATATAGAGCTGTTAGCTTTATGTCTCCTTTTGGAGGATATAAAAGGTCTGGAAGAGGAAGAGAAAGCGGACAAGAATCTATAAAAGAATTTTTGCAAACAAAGTCAGTTTGGATAGCAGAAAAAACATCCGTCTCAAATCCGTTTATTATTAGGTGATTAGAATATTGTCGATACTGTAAAATAATAATAACACTGATCTGAGCAAAGAAAGGATTTCATAATGATTACCCGCTACACTAGCCCAAAAGTGACAGAACCAGCGCCCGAACTTTGGTCTAACTGCATCGTATGCGATGGCATCGCATACATTGCCGGCTTGACATCACGAAATGCTGATGGCGTGACCATCGACGGGGCGGATGAGTACGAGCAAACCAAAATCATCTTCGAAAAACACAAGGCGTTGATTGAGGCTGCTGGCGGGAAGATGGGGGATTTTACGAAGCTCACCATTTTTGTCACGCGCATTCAGAACAACAAACAGGTGTGGAAGGCAAGGGCCGAGTTTTTTGAAGGCGATTTTCCTGCCTGTTCCCTAGTTGAAGTTTCAAACCTGGCTGAGCCCGACATCTACGTGGAAATTGAAGGTATCGCCCATATCGGAAAAGGCGCCCTTTAAGGAAGTTCAGTCATAGAAGTTAATCTTTATTAAATATTTTTGAAATGTCATTCCCATTGTAAATGCATATCAATGAAGCATATGTATTCAAGCTAGATGGATATTTAATCCTTAATGGTTTATTTATATCACAAATTAAACCTGCTAAAGCATCAAGAGAGATAGATGTTGCATAAATATACATTTGTCTTGTTTCATTATCTTTATTAATTTCATCTTTATTAGTTATTATTAGTTTGTTGCCTTCTTTGCATTCAGTTATTGTTTTTTCAAGCTCCACATTTTTGAAATTGGTTGAATAGCAAATATCAAAACTTGAGAAAATATCATTATGCTGATTGGCCATAGTTTTATAGCTGAGCAAAGTTATAGCAAATATCAAAATTATTTTCATTTGTAAATGTCTATCGAATTTAATTTAATAAAGCTTTAAATAATTATTAAATAAAATTTTTAATATAAAATATAGCATTTAATTTAAAACACCATCTTTTATAAAATTAGTTTATGATCAAAAATTCACATTTTATTATAGCCTTCTTTTGTTTGTTCTATATTTCAAATTGTAATGTAAACAAAGAAATAAAAGTTGTTGATGGTGACACTATTCGGATTAATTCTGAAAAAATAAGACTCCATGGAATTGATGCTCCAGAAATAAAACAAATTTGCATAGATAATAAAGGCAAGGAATATAAATGTGGCATAATGGCAAAACAATTTTTAGAAGAAATGATAGGAGTTAAAAAAGTTACATGCAAGAAGAGGGGGAATGATAGATATAGAAGATCTATTTCGGTATGTTATGTAGGTAGAAAAAATATAAATAGAATGATGGTCAGATTAGGTTGGGCTGTTGCTTTTAGAAGGTATTCAACCGATTATGTTGAAGATGAACAAGTAGCAAGAAATAAATTGAACGGGATTTGGTCAGGACAATTTATTATGCCTTGGTTATGGAGAAGATCAAATTAATTTTGAATTCAAAATAATTTTTAGAAAATGATTTAAAAAAAATTATTGCTTGTCATGTTGTTTTATAAATTTTGTGGGATCAATGTAGAAATCATCTAAATATAAAATAATTTTTTCTTCTGGCCAGTCCCACCATTTAATTCTTAATAGAGATTCTACTTGTTTCTTTTTAAAACGAGATTTAATCATTTTTCCTGGATTACCTCCAAAAACCTCATATGCACCAACATTTTTTGTAATTACTGATCCTGCAGCAATTATAGCTCCATCACCTATAGAAACCCCAGACATAATTAAAGCATTTGCTCCTACCCAAACGTCATTGCCAATATTTACTCCTCCTTTAGAGACTACATCCAAATTTGGCCAGGGAGATTTTTGTTTTAGGAATGTTTTTAAAGGGTAAGTAGAAATTAAGTTGGTTGGATGATCAGAATTCAGAAATATTTTAAAATCGGGACCGAAAGAACAATATTTTCCTATTTTTAGAGGTGTATCTTGGTTAAGTCCAATGAGACATTTCCTATCTAATCCATAAGTGTATTTACCTATTTCCAAGCAATTTTTAAATTTACTCTTCCAGTTTTTTTTAAACATT
>CACAMV010000031.1 GCA_902533695.1 uncultured SAR116 cluster alpha proteobacterium | reverse complement strand
ACAGCATCTCCGGTTCCAATAGGTTTTTTTTGAATAGCAATTTTATAATTTTTTTCATAGTCAGATAAATTCAATTCATTAGAACCAACAATAATCAATTCATCAGTTTTTATAGAAAGATTAACATTTATTACCCAGTCAATTATTTTTTCACCAGCTATTTTGTGGAATGGTTTGGGAAGTTCAGAATTCATTCTTGATCCTTTCCCAGCACTTAGGATAATTGAAGCAATTTTCATATTATATTTATATATTTAAGTTTTAAAATTTCAAATATATTAATTTTGAGTTATAATTTTTTTTTAACTTTAAATTGGAATTTATTACATATATGTGTGGAATTGTAGCAGTTGTAGGTAAGAATCAGGCCTACAAGTATGTTTTGGAAGGTCTTAAAAGATTAGAGTATAGAGGCTATGATTCTTCTGGAATAGCTTATTTTTCAGAAAAAAAATTAAATCACGTTAAATCTGTAGGTAAGTTAAATAAATTAATTAAAAAAATAAGTTTATTAGATATAGAGCCTCTTAATAAATCAAGTTTGGCTATGGGGCATACAAGATGGGCAACTCATGGAAAAGTTGATTTAAATAATACTCATCCAATTATTAGCAACAACAAAGTTGCTGTTGTTCACAATGGGATAATTGAAAATTATAAATTTTTAAAGAATAATTTATTGTTAGATGGTTATGCTTTTAATAGTTTGACTGATACTGAAGTTATTCCTCACATGTTTTACAAATATTTGAAAGCGGGAAAATCTTTTTTAGAATCAGGTAGATTAATTTTAAAACTTCTTGAAGGTGCATTTGCATTTTTAGCCATATCTAATGACAACAAAAATGAAATATTTGTTTCTAGAAAAACTTCCCCTTTGGTAATTGGCATGGGGGATGGATTTCATGTTGTTGGATCTGATGCTCAATCAATTTCTCACATGGTTGATAAAGTTATTTACTTAGAAGATGGAGATTATGCATTAATTTCAGATTTAGAAGTGAAAATATTTAATGAAAAGGATGAAAATGTCAACAGAAGAACAATTAATGTTAATATCGATCATGGTTTGATTAGTAAAGAAGGTTATAGACATTTTATGGAGAAGGAAATTTTTGAACAACCGAGTGTTTTAATAAATACAATTAGTTCTTTGATTAATGAAAACAATGAAATAGTTTTGGATCTTGAAAAAATAGGTATTCAAATAAATAAAGGTATAACAATCTGTGCTGCAGGCACAAGCTATTACGCTGCTATGGTAGGGAAATATTGGATAGAAAAATTGTCTGGAATTTCGGTTAATGTTGATTTGGCTTCCGAATATAGGTACAGGTCTCCCGTTACGTCTAGTTTTTCATCTATGCTAGTTATTTCTCAATCAGGTGAAAGTATTGATACATTGATGGCAATGAGAGAAGGAAAAAAATCAAATTTAAAAACATGTGCGATTGTTAATGTAGATCAAAGTACAATTGATAGAGAAGCAGATCATACAATTTATACAAGAGTTGGACCTGAAATAGGTGTTGCTAGTACTAAATCATTTACATCTCAGTTAATTGTGCTTTTGATGCTAGCTTTGAAACTTGCAAAAAAACTAAATAAAATAAATATGAAACAATATTTAAAATTTGTTGATGATATAAAAGTTTTACCTTCTACTTTGTCAAAGATACTCAAATTAAACGATAAAGTAATTGATGTTTCTCAAAAGATAAAAAATGCTAAAAATGTTTTATTTTTAGGAAGAGGAAATTTATATCCTATTGCTTTGGAAGGCGCTTTAAAATTAAAAGAAATAAGTTATATTCATGCTGAAGGATTTGCTGCAGGAGAAATGAAGCATGGACCGATAGCATTAATAGAAGAAGATTTGCCAGTCATCATGTTTCTTACCTCTGATGGTTTAGAGGATAAAGCAATAAGCAATTTACAAGAAGCAATTTCAAGAGGCGCAAACACAATTTTAATCTCTGATAAAAAATGTATAAATAAATCTCAATTTTTCACTTCGAAAATTGAAATTCCTTCATTTGACAAAGATTTCAACTCAATTTTTGCCCCAATTTTTATGGCAATTCCTGCTCAACTTCTTGCTTATCACATAGCCAGGGAAAGAGGTACGGATGTAGATCAACCAAGAAATTTAGCAAAATCGGTAACAGTAGAATGATGGTGTAGGGGTGCATTGATTTTGTTTTATCTACCTCTCTTTGGAATAGGTAAATTCCCCTTTAATTTTTCCTTTTTTAAAGTAATTTAATTTTTAAAACTTTACAACTCAGTCAATATCTTCCCCATAGTAATTAACCCAGGAAAGATTTTGTTGTTTTAGATAAAAACGATAACTTATTTTATCATGCCCCTCTTTACATCCTTTGATTGTCTCATAAACATTTGTGGTTGTATTGAGGTTGTTTTTGAAAGAGCAAAAAGTAAGACGCCTTTTCGGATCTGTAGAAAGTTTTATTTTTCTTAATGAGTCTTTTTTTGAATCGGACGGTTTTTTGAGCGGCAACAGATAAATTAAATTATTGTTAGTCGGATAATTTTCCCAAGTTAATTCGTTAGATGGGATAATCCATCCCTGCTTACCTGGAAAATCAGGATGGTTTACCACTTTAATAGCAAATGAGAAATGCTCCCCTGATCCCATCCCAGTTGCTCCAGACCAACCTATTAAATCCCCCTTTTTAACCTTTGTTTTATGAAGTCCTCCGCAACCTCTTGGCAACATTTTCCTTCGCTCTGGACCTGTCGCTTCACTGAGAGGTTTATAGAGTTCGGATATTTTGCACTTCCCCTTGTTAAATCCCGGTACAAATGGATTCTCGGACATTAGGTGGTAAAATAAAATTACATTGCCTAACTCGTCCTTGAACATTAACTCCATTCCATCATATGGTTTCTGGCAATTATTCGGACCAATCCCCTGTCTCTCTTCTGCCTCAGTCTGTGCCTTACAGTTTTTTATTGCTGACTTATTTAGTACTCTAACTAACGTCATATTAGCGAGGGCATAAACAGGTGTTCCTCTCTTAACATTTACCGATTGTCCTCTCTTATTCGGATATCCTCGACTGCTGGGTCTACAATGATTCACCAATGAACCAAGTTTAGCATTCTGATTTATGGCACCAATGCTTGCTCCATGAAAATTACAAGGGACGCCTTTAAATGTTTTATAGTCTGAAGAACTAGCAATTAAATTGCCAGAGAAACAACAAGAAATCACGAACATTAAAATCATTAGTTTTTTCATATTAATAAAATATTTTAATAAATGAATAAATCAAGTTAATTCGCTCCATAAGGAGTTTTATGAATTAACTATCCTCTTATCAGTTACCTCAAGAGAACAATTTGTGAGTGAAGAGGGATACATTCGTTTGTGTTTCTCATCACTCATTTTCTTTTTCTTAACGATGGAATGAGTATGTGAATTTCTAAACTTCTTCCCTCTGGTGGTTAAGTATCCGTTTTCATTCAACCAATCTGCAATCTCTTTATAATTCATTCCTTTATCTAATTTCTCTGAAATGATATCGTGAATAAAGTATTGATATTCTGAATAATATTGATGATTAAGTGAGGAAGAACGAGTGATTAAATCAAAGGTGAAAAATAGTTCTGCATCCCTGATGTTTAATGCACCCTCACACCGCACAAACGATACCGTTGAGTGATTTCCAAAGGGGGTATTTTCCTTCAGAAAACACTAGAGTTTATATAAAATTTCAAGTTGATATTACAGCAAATTATCTTTGGGGTGTTCATAGGTTTTCCTCATATAGAAAACATTTAAAAGATTTAATTTTAAATTTACTAGATGAAAGACATACATATGAACAAATTGCATATAAACTAAATGAAATGAATTATAAGACTTTGAGAGGAAAGAGTTTTAATAAAGGAAATGTTTTCAAGATAGTATGGAATATTAGAGCAAATAGAAGAATTGAAACTAAACCTATATATTCTAATTTTAAGTTATATTTCATTAAATCTAAATTATAACTTTTCATTTCATTGAAATAATATATTTGATATGCTTCAAAAATGAATAATATCATATTTATTTTATTAAGTTTATTTCTATTATCTAGTTGTCAAACAACTGGTATTATGTCTGGTATAGATGAAGACTGGGATGTTGGTTTTTATTCAAACTGCCAATTGCCAAAAAATTCAATTAGCACTATTGAAGAAAATGGAAATAAGTTTCTTAGATTTCAATTGAAGAATATGCAAAAAGGTGGGTGTTCGTCTGATAGGAAAAAAAGACATAGTGCACCATACTGGGAGAGAGCAGAATTAAAACAGAGTAATTTTTTAGATAAAAACTCAACTTATGAAATTAAATTTAAAGTTAGATTTTTAGAGGGTTTCAAAGGAAGTAGAGAAACATTCTTTCAAATTCACCAATCTATTCCAAATTGTAGCACGGGTCCAACTACTATGTTGAAATTTAGTACAAAAAGATTGCGTTTAGATGCTAAACGCAATTTTAAACACCATGCAAATTATTACAGTAATATACAGATTGAAGAACTGATAAATAAATGGAGTGAATTTAAAATTACTTATGACGGAAAAAACAAAATTATAAATGTTTTTTTGAATAACAATTTAATATTCAAAGATATCACTTTCGTACCATTGCCATGTGGTAGTCCACATATTAAATTTGGAATTTATAGACCAGGTAATAAATATACCCCTAATAACACCTCTAAAGTTGATTTTGATGAAATTAAAGTTAAGAAAATCAATTGATTTATCAACCTAGACACTTGGTGAACGTGGTAACAGTCGAGTAGGTTTGAGTGGTGAAAACTTTGAACCAAAATATGCTAATTTTCTTTGTTTTGTAGTCTCGGTTCAGACAAACAAATTAATCAGTAAAAGAGGTGGAATAGGTTATTCCAAGTCGCAAAAAGAAACTCATGATTTAATTAAATCACTTCATAAAAGTGGTTTGGGTTATAGAAAAATTGCAAATTATTTAAATTCAAAAAATATCAAAACATATACTGGTAAACTTTGGAAAGGAAATAATGTACACTCAATATTAAAAAGGTATACAGAAAGGGAATACAGATTATCTCAAAAAGAAGAAATCGCAAAACCAGAAATATCAAAATTCGAGGTTCGTTGGGAAAAAATATAAGTAAAATATAAATTTTTAAATTTGTTTGATTAAAAAGTTTAGATAATCTTTTATTTTTTTAAAATTTCTAATCTTTTTTCCTGTCTTTTCATTCATATATAAATCCCTTCTAACTTCAATCATTATTGATTGAACATTTTTGTTTTTATTTAAGTATTTCAGCGGAACAATAGATCCTTTAAAAGGTTCATTATATTTTACTGTAAAGTTTAAATCTTCAAAATATTTTCGGAACATTTTCTTCAATTTTCTAGGTGTGTGAAATGTATCAGTTCCAATACAGATTTCTGGTCTGTTCTTTGCCTGACTTAACTCATAAGGAAGAGGATATTTAGGAAAACTATGACAATCAATTATTAGGACTTTATCATTTTCTATTAATTTTTTATCTACAATTTTAGTAAATTTTTCATGGTGATTTTGTACAAATTTTTAATTAATACATCTTTAATAAATTCTACATTTTTTAAATTTTTACCATCATGAGTTTTTTCATAAACACATCCCATTCCAACCTTGGACATTTGTTCTAAATCATTTATTTCAAATCTTTCGACATCTACAAGAAGTCTTGAAATTGGAAATTTGATTTGATAAATTTTAGGATCAGAAATATTAAATAACTCATCTGTGAAATGATCAGTCATTTTAAGAAGTTCAAATTGTAGATCTTTTTTAGATAAGGTAAAATATTGAAGATATTCATCTGGAATATTTTTAGATGCATGAGGAATATGAAGAACTAAACTCATTTATTCCTCCTTTAATAAATTTATTTCATTTTTATTAGATGATAAATGGTTGTTTTTTTCTGCTATTTGAATAATTTTTGCAGAATAATTTACTTCACCTGTCCAACCCATCTCTTTTAATTCATCAAAAGTTACTTGATTACCTACATCAAATTCGTTTAATAAGTCAGGAAGGTCGTTCTCTTCACAACTCTCAAGTTCAATGGAATATTTTTTATAATCATCCTCATCATATTTACCATATGTGATTAAAGACCAAGTTCTTATACCTTCTTTCAAACCATTTCTTTTAATAAATATATTTTGGACATCTTGACATAAGAATGGACCCACATATCTAAATCCAATGTAAAATACTCTTTGTCTAGGTAATGGTTTTTTTCGTTTTTCAATCTTGGGAAAGTTAACAATGTTTGTCATTAGTGCCTCCGCTTTAGTACTTTAGGCATATGCCTAGGTGTACAAGTTGGTGATTAAATACCTATTTTGATACTAATATTATAATTACAAATTACAATTAAAATATCATTAATAAAAATTATTTATGAAAGTTCAATTTATTAATCAACTTTTTTATTTCAATGTCAGGGAATTCGCTTGCCAAATCAAACGGTAAAACATCCAAATACAAGTCATTTCCATATCGCATTTGCATCAGATCATTTTGAAAAGTTGGTGCCTTAGGATAAATTAAACCTAATCTTGGCGCTATTCCTTTGCTATTAGCAGATTGGTAACGCCTGCCATATGCATGCATTTGATAAATGTCAGATTCTTGTATACCAAATTTTTTTGTTTCTTGATCTAGAACTTTCCATTTTGTATCAATAATTATAAGGTCGTCATTAATTACAATGTCTGGTCTTAATGGAAACCGCTCCACCTCATATTTTTTATCAGATGAATTTAATTTTTGATTGATCAACGCATATTTTTTATCTTGGACGTTTACTAAATGACTACCGCAATGTTTAGATATTAAAAATGCAATATAATTTTCAAATAATTTTTCCATCGGGAAAAGTATTGCCTGATTAATGGATCCACCACTAAAATTCGTAAAGGATTTGTTTTTTAAATATGTTTCAGACCAAGAAATTACGATATTATAATTTTTTAACATTCTCTTTCGAGATTTACAAAAACTTAAATCTTCGTCAACGGATCTAGAAAAGTCCACTCCTTCAAACTGGTTCAAAGTTTTTAGAATTTGTTTTTTATTAGATGAACTCTTTGATATTTTGAATAAATGGAGAAGGGTTGACTTAATCAATCTGTTTGGTGGAATATTTTCAGAAAAAATGTCGTAACTACAATAAAACTGAGTTTTTTTATATGAGTTCTTTTTAATATTCTCCCTAATTAACAATTTTCCTTTAATAAATGTGCTATTTTCTTCATATTGGTTATAATCCTTTATAAGGTGCCGACTTAACAAGATTTTCAACTCAGATAAATAGGCATTTATAAATATTTCTAATATAGGAAATTTATCTACCTCTTTCAGATGAGCAAATTGTAAATTCAGAAAAGGTGAATTACTCAATGTTTTCAGCATTCTTAAAAATAATGATTTGGCGTCTTTTATTGAACTAGTGTCAGAGTTTTTATATATTTTAGGCAAGATTTCAATTGCCACACCTTGCTTAGTCTCGATAATTCCAACGTAGTTTTTTACTCTTATATGCCTCCTTCTACCTTTTTTAAAAATTAAAAATGCGTTTTCAAATTCTCTATTTTCTGAATTTTCTTCGATGAAATTTGTTATTGAGTTAAATGATGTCTCATCTATTTCAATGTCATCTGATGAGTATGGGTTACCGAAAGTACCTTCAGAAATCACTCCATATTCTCTAATCATATATAGAGACTTCATAGAAATTTACTTGAATCCCTTTAAAAAGAACTGAACTGAAAATTTTTGGTAATTACCACTTGTTAGATCATTGTTTAAGAAATAAAGGTCTATATCTTCGCCGAAATAATCTTTTTTAAATAATTCGTGTGATGGGAATTTATTTTTGATAACAATTTTTTCGTCGTCATTTTTTTTAAACGAATCGGTGTCCCCCATTACAAGTGCTATCTTTTCCCAGTCGTTATAAAAATATTCCTGTAATAAAGGGATGATATTATTATTCATTGTTTCACACAAATCGTCCCAAGTTTTAATTTTCATAAAGTATGAATGTCCAATTAAGTGATCCTTATCAAGCAAATATTCAATTCTCTTATTAATGACAGTTAAAACATCGCTTAGCACAACTGTTTGACCGTCATGCAGCACTTTCTCTTTAATCAGACTAGGCATTGGTAGAAATTCTTTAAAAGAAAAACGCCGTCTAAGAGCACTATCAATACTAGTTATTGACCTATCAGCAGTATTCATTGTGCCAATAATATAAACATTATTAGGAACTGAAAAGAATGACTTGCTATATGGAAGAGTTACAGACTGCGGGTTTTCCTTTGGTTCTGAATAAAGTCTTTTAGTTGGTTCGATTAAGGTAATCAATTCACCAAAAATTTTGGATATGTTTCCTCGATTAATTTCGTCAATAATGATAACATAATTATTTTTTCTATCATATTTTGCTTTAGTACAAATGCTCTTAAAAATTCCATCAACTAACTCATAATTCAACTGGTTAGTGTCGTTTAAATTTGGACGAATTCCTTCTATAAATTCTTCATATGAATATGATTGGTGGAAGGTTACAAAATGAATTAAACCAAGTTCAACTGCAGTATCATATTCATAATTTGGTTTAAATATATTTGGATAATCTTCAACCCAGTTGTTGATAATGTGATTGACTAATTTTTTACCTGTCTTCGTCATTTCATAAAATTGTTTTTCCTGTATCTCATTTTTATTTAATTCAACTAATCTCAATCCCTGCAATATTCTACCAATATGCCCAATCCATTTCAGTTTAGTAATATTAGGATTTAAATCGAAGTACTTTTTCGCAGTTTTCCACTCTTCATCGGATGGAATTCTATCTTCGTTATTCTGCTTATACAACTGCCCATTAATTAGCATGTTTAATGCACAAAAAAATGTCTTGAGTACAGGTGTAAAGTCTTCTAATTTTTGGTTTTGAAGTATACTGACGTAATAATCACAAACTTCTTCTGGACAATCCTCATCCCATTCTATTATTTTATCAACTAAATGGTTTTTTTTGACAAGTTCTTTTAATGCTATACCGTTAGCATTTAATTCAAGAGTTTTATTTCTCCAATCATCTACTAATTTAAAATGACTTATAAGTTGGGATCTCTGCGCCCAGTTCGAAGGTGCTTTTGGAAAATTTAATTTTTCTGCTTCAGATACAGTTAATTTATTTTTTGAGTTTGGTTCATTACGAATAATGTAACCTAACATCCACATTATTGCTCTATCATTTCTATAAACACTATCATTCTTCGCGTTAAACTCTCTAGTAGAATATCTCTTTCTAATTGCTTTTAATATTCTATCAAACTTATCAATCAGATCTAAAGATCCGACTCTTGATGATACATTAAAGTTAACAATTTTTTCCGCCTCTAGCGAAACGTTATATGTCTTGCCAGTTCCAGGAGGACCATAAAAAATCTGATTTAGAGGAGATGTCATTATTTACCTTTATTTATTTATCTGGACACTGTTATCCAACTATTCAAATTTAGCATTAAACCAAATTAAACGCTAATTTTTTAAAGATTAGGTATGAAAACTTTTAAGATATTTTTTTTCATAATACCAATGTTTCTAGTAAAAATTTTTTAAATAAAGATAATTTTAGTAAAGAATTTTTTTTGAATATATTAATTAAACATTAATAAATAATAATGTAATATTTGCGTATAAATTATAATTTAATTTTTAAGGCATATTCATTATATGAAAGTTTTAGATTTATTTTGTGGATGTGGAGGCATTTCAAGTGGTTTATATAAGTCAGGTTTTGAGATAGTTGGCGGAATAGATTTTGATAAGGATTCGACTGAAACATTTAAATATAATTTTCCAAACGCTAAAGTTATTTGTGATGATATATCTAAATTGCAAAAGAATATTATTATGGAACATTTTCCAAATGATATTGATGTAATCGTTGGGGGACCTCCATGCCAAGGTTTTTCTAATGCTAATAGATGGCAAAATGAAAAAGAGGATCCAAGGAATAAATTATTTTTTGAATTTTTAAGGTTTGTTGAACAGATAAAACCAAGAATTGTTATGATAGAAAATGTTAGAGGTATATTAACTAAAGATAATGGATTTGCTAAGGAGAGAATTATAAAGAATATTACAAACTTAGGATATGAAATTTTCTCCGAGGTTTTAAATGCATCGGATTATGGTGTTCCTCAAAATAGGTTCAGAGCGTTTTTTGTAGGTTTTAAAAATGATTTGAAAAATAAGGAATTTAAATTAGAAAAAAATAAGTCTCAAAAAAAAATTACCGTAAAAGATGCCATTGGTGAATTATATAATTTTAAAAAAAATGATACTGACAAGTATTTTTTAAAAACTGAACCAAATTCAGAATTTCGAGTATACTTAAGATCGAAAAGTAATTTTATACATAATCATCAAATTATTTATCCAGCATTTTCAACTCAAGAAAAAATAAAACACGTTAAACAGGGAGGAAATTGGAAAGATATTCCTGTTGAGTTGTTTCCGAAGTCAAGAAATAATAGGCACTCTTCTGCATTCAAGCGATTAAATGAAAAAGATGTTTCTATAACAATAGATACTGGAAATTCACATAGTAATTATTTTCATCCTATATTTAACAGATTACCGACAGTAAGAGAGTCTGCACGTATTCAATCTTTTACCGATGATTTTTTGTTTATTGGTTCACGAACAAGTCAGTATAGACAGGTTGGAAATGCGGTCCCACCTCTTCTTGCAAGTCACATTGCCAATCAAATAATGAATGTAATAAAGTGATGAATATAATTGATCTTTTTTCAGGAGTTGGAGGATTAGGATTAGGTTTTGAACAAATGGGTTTTAAAAATATTTGTTCAATAGATAATTGGAACGATGGTATTAAAACACATAACTTTAACAGAAAAGAAAAAAATGGATTTGTTGAAGACATATATTCTTTCAAAAATGAACACCTAATGTCTTTGTTAAGTAAACATAAAATTAATGGCGTACTTGGAGGACCTCCATGCCAAGGTTTTAGTTCAGCAAGATTGTCAGATACAACAGAGAAAAATCAAAAACTAAACAGATTGAGAAACAAACTTGTATTTGAATTTATTGATGTAGTTAAAAAAGTAGATCCATATTTTTTTGTCATGGAAAATGTAAGAGGAATGTTAAGTATTGATAAAGGAAGATTTTTAAAAGAAATAATCGGATCGTTCACTAATTTGGGTTTTAAAGTAACTTATGAACTAGTAGACTTGTCTGAATACCAGATTCCTCAATCAAGAAAAAGACTTTTTATTGTAGGCATGAAAAAAAGTTTTTTTAATTTTCCTCTAAAATATGTCGAAAAAATCTCTTCATATCAAGCAATTAGTGATCTGCCAGAACATACTTCTACAATTTATACAAAACCATTTAGTAATAGTTATCAACAGGTTATGAGAAACAATTGCAAGATACTCCATAACCACGAAATAACGAACCATTCTATGCAAACAATAAAAATTATTTCTAAAATTCCTAGTGGAGGAAGTATCAAAAATTTACCAGAAGAATATTGGAATATAAGAAAATTTAATAAAGCATTTCAAAGAATGGATAAAAATTTGCCTTCTTTAACTATTGATACAGGTCATCGAAATTATTTTCATTATGAGTTAAATAGAATTCCAACAGTCAGAGAAAATGCTAGGTTACAGTCTTTTCCAGACAATTTTAAATTTTTAGGGTCAAAGACTAGTCAATATAAACAGGTCGGTAATGCTGTGCCACCAAAATACTCTCATGAATTAGCAATTGAAATTAAAAATCAATCTTAAAATTTAAATGATATTTATTCTTAAAGTTAATTATATTAAATTAATAGTGATCAACCACGAAATCTAACTACAACTTTAACGGTGGAATAATTTTAATTGATGAAATAACTTTACCAAAATATTTTTGATTAAATAATTTTGTTAGATATCTCAATTAAATTTAAATCTGGATCTCTTATATAAATAGAGTTTAATTTTGAGATAGCACCTTCTCTTTCAGCAGGTCCAACTTCAATATTAATATTGTTCTGTTTTAAAATATTCATCCAATCTTCAACTGGCTTTGAACTTATAAAACATACATCTACTGATCCAGATAAAGGGTTTTTTGCATGGGGGGAAAAAGGACTTTCTTCTGAATGAATATTTATTTTTTGAACACCGAACTTTAGATAAAATCTTGACTTTCCTTTATGTTTATCATGATTTTCTTCAAGTTTCATACCTAAAACATTGCAATAAAAATTAAT
>CACAMV010000030.1 GCA_902533695.1 uncultured SAR116 cluster alpha proteobacterium | reverse complement strand
AAATGATTTAAATCTAGAAGATTTTAATAAAAATTTTTTATACATAGATTATAGTTTTAAAAATATTAAAAGTTTTTTAAGATTCATAAAATAAATGATAAGGATTAGAAATGGATACAAATATGTTAAAGAAGACAATTGAAATAGCTTTTGAAAATATAGTGAATATTACTTCAAATACAAAAGGTGAAATTAGAGATGCTGTAAATGAAACATTAAATCTTTTGGATTGTGGTAAAATAAGGGTTGCACATCCAATAGGTAATAGTAGATGGAATTTAAATGAATGGGTTAAAAAAGCTGTATTATTATCCTTTAAATTAAATGAAATGGGAATTATCAATGGCGGGCCAGCGAGTAAAGATTTTGGACCCAGTGTTTGGTGGGATAAGGTTAAGTCAAAATTTTCGAATTGGAATCAAAATGATTTTGAAGAAGCTGGATTTAGAGCTGTGCCAGGATCAATTGTTAGACATTCTGCTTATATTGCAAAAAATGTTGTTTTAATGCCTTCATTTGTTAATTTAGGTGCATATGTTGATGAAGGTACCATGGTGGATACTTGGGCGACTGTAGGTTCTTGTGCACAAATTGGAAAAAATGTTCATATATCTGGAGGCGCTGGGATTGGAGGTGTTCTTGAGCCATTACAGGCCGGGCCTGTTATAGTAGAAGATGATTGTTTTATAGGAGCTAGATCAGAAGTTGCAGAAGGCGTGGTTGTTGAAAAGGGTTCTGTTTTATCAATGGGAGTATATATTGGAGCTTCAACAAAAATAATAGATAGAGCGAATGGTAATGTTTATATTGGAAGAGTCCCGTCATATTCAGTTGTTGTGCCTGGAACCTTGTCATCAAAAAGTAAAGAAGGCATTTTGCATTCACCTAATTTGTATTGTGCAGTGATTGTAAAAAGGGTAGATGAAAAAACTAGATCTAAGACATCTGTAAACGAATTGCTAAGAGATTAAAAATTAATGAACAAGATTATAGATCCAATAAAATTATCTTCCGACCTTATCAAAATTGAAAGTATTACTCCTAAAGCTGACTTATCAATTGATTTGATAAAATCAATTCTAGAAAGCATGAATTTTAATTGTAAAAAGCTTATTTTTGGTAGTGGAGAAGAAAAAGTCGAAAATTTGTATGCTCGATTAGGTCAACAATCTCCAAATTTGTGCTTTGCTGGTCATGTTGATGTTGTACCTCCAGGAAATATTGATAATTGGTCTTTTGGTCCATTTTCAGGAGCTGTAATTGACGATATGATATTGGGTAGAGGTGCAGTTGATATGAAATCTGCAATAGCTTGTTTTATATCCGCTGTTTCTCAATATGTTAGCAACAATAATGAATTTTTAGAGAAAGGAAGTTTGTCCTTTTTAATAACAGGAGATGAGGAAGGTAAAGCTATTAATGGCTCAAAAAAGGTTGTTGAGTGGTTAAAAAGTAAAAAAGAAAATATTGATGGATGTATTGTTGGTGAACCTACTAATCCAAATAAATTAGGTGAAATGATTAAAATTGGTAGAAGAGGAAGCTATTCTGGAGATTTAATTGTTTATGGTGTTCAAGGACATGTTGGTTATCCACATTTAGCAGTAAATCCTATAAATATTATCTTAAAAATGATAGAGCCCTTGACTAAGGTTAATCTTGATGATGGTAATGAGCATTTCGAGCCATCTTCGGTTATGATAACAAGTATTGATGTAGGTAATTTGTCGTATAATGTAATACCAAGTGAAATATCATTAAAATTTAATATAAGGTTTAATAACTTACATTCTTCACAAAGCTTAACTAAAATGCTAAAGAATCATTTTGACTCTTTTCAAAGTAAGTATAATTTTGAATTTTTTTGTAATGCGGAGCCATTTTTAACTGACCCAGGTCATTTGATAAAATCTATGGAAAAGTCTATAAATCAAATCACTCAATTATCTCCGAAAAAATCAACTACAGGTGGCACTTCTGATGCAAGATTTATCCAGGAAATATGTCCTGTAATAGAATTTGGTCTTGTTGGCAAATTAATGCATAAGGTTGATGAAAAAGTTTCTGTTAATGAGGTCTTAAAACTTACGGAAATTTATAAAAGATTTTTAACCCTTTTTTTTGAGGAGGGTAAAGTTTGATTAATTCTCCACCATCCTTCATAAATATAAAAGCTGGATTTCTTTCATCATTTAAATTTATGACCAAAAAGGACAAAATAGAAAATCTTTTTGTTTTAGATGCTTCAAAATTTTGGGAAAGTTGCTGGATCGTTTTTTTTGTAAATGCTTTAGTTTCTATTCTTGCTTCTTACGGAATAAAGTTTAATTTTGATGTAGATTTAAAAGTTAATCTACTTCCAAAATTACTTTTGATTACAATTGTTGATATTGTTTTTTTTGCAATTATAGTTTTCTATGTTTTCGAAAAAATTAATAAAACGAACGATTTTTTAAAATTCATTATTCCATTTAATTGGATACAAGCTTTACAAGCAGTTATGATGTTGTTTTTTACTTTATTTGGGTTGTTTTTGCCAGCACCAATATTTTATTTTTTTGGGTTCTTTTTAGTCGTATGGGTAACATTTTCTTTATGGAGGATTGGAAAAGACGAAATTGGCCTAACAGGCTGGGCTTCGGCAGGTATGATAATTCTTTCAGTTTTAACAGAAACAAGTGTCCGTTTGTTTTCAATGTATATTTCAAAAATTATGGTTTAATTGTCCATGTGGATTGGCCAAATTGGATTTATTAATCTTTTTGGATAAATAATTTTTTTAAGATAAAGGCCATCAGATGGGGCTGTTTCACCCGCCAGGTCACGAGATTTAGATTTTAAAATTTTTTTTATCATCATAGGCTTCCATGCTCCAGTCCCAACCCTAATAAGTGAACCAGCTATTATCCTAACTTGATTTTGTAGAAAACTTTTTGCTTCCACTTTCATTATTAATAGATCATCAACTACTTTGAAGTTAATATTATCTAGAGTTTTGAATGCAGATTTTGCCTGACATGATTTAGATCTAAAGCTAGTAAAATCATGACTACCAATTAAATATTTAGAAGCTAGTTTCATAGCTTCTAAATCAATTTTTTTTCTTATATGCCACACTTGGTGTTTCATAAGTGCTGGTGAAGCAGATCTACATAAAAACTTATATAAATAAATTCTTTTTTTAGCAGAAAATCTGGCATTAAATTCAAAAGGTGTGTCTTGTATTGAAATTATTCTAATATTTGTCTTTACAAGTAAAGAGTTAAAAGCTGAAACTAAATAAAAATTGTTTTTTTTTGAAAATTCATTTTCTATTGGAATATCAATGTGGGCAACTTGACCTAGTGCATGCACTCCAGCGTCGGTTCTTCCAGCAGCTTGAACTGAGCACATTTTTTTAAACAAAACTTGTGAAGCATTCTCTATTGAATTCTGAACAGAATTGCCATTGTTTTGTTTTTGCCAACCAACTAAATTTTTTCCGTTATACTCAATAAGTAACGCAATTCTTTTTGTATTATCCTCAATCAAATATAGCACCTGAATTAATTACCGAGCCTCTTAAAAATTCTTTAGAATTTAATATTTTTTTCCCTTCTTTTTGAATAGATTGAACTATAAAAACAGAATTTTCTCCACAAGCAATTAAAAGTTCATTTTTGGTGGTCAAAACGGTACCAGGTTTAAATTCATGATTTCTATTGAGAGGCTTCCCACTTATAATTTTTAATTTTTCAGATTTATATTTTGTGAATATACCTGGATAGGGTTTAAAAGCTCTCATTTTGTTATATATTTGATTTGAAGAGAGTTCCCATTTTATTTGACCTTCCTCCTTTCTTAGCTTTTTAGCATATGAAGCTTTAGAATTATTCTGTTTTGTCAATTTAATTTTACCTTTTAAAAAACGTTCTGATGCTTCTAAAAGACATTTTGAAGTTATATTTGATAATTTTTTGTGAATGGAAATAGAATCATCTTCCTTTAAAATATTTAACTTTTTTTGAAGTAAAATCGGACCTGTATCTAAACCAGAGTCCATAAGCATTATAGAACAACCAGTTTCAGTATCTCCAGCCTCTATTGCTCTTTGAATAGGTGCAGAACCTCTCCATTTTGGTAGCAAACTTGCGTGACCATTAATGGCTCCTAATTTAGGTATTTTTAAAATACTTTTTGGTAATATTATCCCATAGGCGACAACAATCAACATATCTGGGGCATATTGAGTTAAAAGAGGTTTTATTTTTTTTTCAGTTAAACTTGATGGAGAATAAACTTTAAGATTCAATCTTTCCGCTTGAATATGTATTGGAGTTTTTTTTAAATTCATGCCTCTTCCAAAAGGTTTGGGTGGTTGAGTAAATACACATAAAACATGATGATATTTTGCAAACTCTATTAGAGATGGAATGGCAAATTCAGGAGTACCCATGAAAATAATTTTTAAACTATTTTTCATCATTATTTTTATAATAATTTTTTGTTACTTTCTTCAAAATGGTTTCCTTTTTTAACCTTGATAAATAATCAACGAAAAGAACTCCATTTAAATGGTCAATCTCGTGTTGAATACATGTTGCTAACAAACCATTGGCTTGAATTTCTTTTTTGTTTCCATTTTGATCAATGTACGAAACTTTTATAGATTTAGATCTTTTTATTTTGGCATTATAACCGGGTATTGAAAGACAACCCTCTTCCCTTTCTACAATTTCCGAGCTCTTAAACCTTAACTCAGGATTAATCATTTTAATTGGATTAGGAACAAATTCTTTTTTTTCATTTTCTTCCTGTCTTGAGTTTTGGATTCCACAATCCATAACAATAAGCCTTTTATTTTCTTTTATTTGTGTAGCAGCTAAGCCAATACCATTGGCTTCGTACATTGTCTCTAGCATATCATCTAATAGTTTTTTAATTTCAAAGGTTACATTAGCTACTTCTTTAGCTCTTAACCTTAAAAAAGGATCTGGTACTGTTAAGATTTTAATTAATGTCATGATTTGAATTTTTCAAAATGTTTACATCTTTAAAATTTAAGGACTTGTGCTATTATCGTCAAGTGATCAAATGTTACAAAATAGGGAAATAGTCATAGAAATTTTTTTTATAATTAGTGTTTCATTTATTGTTCTTGTTTTAATTTTTATTCTCTTCCGTATTTTTCGACAAGAAAAATCATATAATCGTGAAGATCATATTAGAGATATTGATAGTAAAGTAGATCTACTATATAAAACCTTAAATAATATTCAAGAAAAATTGGGTACTAATATAAGTAATAATATTAAAACTGAAGAACATTTAAAAAATATGGGTGAAAGATTAGCAATTATTGATAGAGCTCAAGGAACTTTTGATTTATTATCTGAAAGGGTAACTGATCTCCAAAATATTTTATCTAATAAACAACTTAGAGGTGCTTTTGGAGAAGTTCAATTAGAAAATCTTGTCAGAGATTCCTTACCTTATAAATCATATGAGTTTCAAAAAACACTTAATACAGGTAGTAGAGTTGATTGTATTATAAAACTAGAGAGTCCTCCAGGTCCATTATGTATTGATTCAAAATTTCCTCTAGAACATTATCGATCTTATGTTAGATCTAAGAATGAAGTAGAAAAAAAAAGATACTTGAAGGATTTTGGTTTAACGGTTTTAAAGCATATAAATGATATTTCTGAAAAATATTTAGTACCTGGTGAAACTGGCGATGTCGCAATAATGTTTATACCCAGCGAGTCAATCTATGCTGAGATAAATATTAAATTGCCTGAAATTATTAAAAAAAGTAGAGAAAAAAAAGTAGTTCTTTGTGGACCAGATAATCTAATGCTTATGTTAAATACAATAACTGGAATTTTGAGGAATGCGTCGATGAATGAAGCAGCTGAAAAAATCCAAATTCAAGTTAACTTTTTGTTAAAAGATTTAGAAAGGTTAAGTGAAAGAGTAAATAAATTGAAAACGCATTTTCATCTAGCTCAAAAAGATTTAAATGAAATTGAGACATCAGAAGAAAAAATCACTAGAAGGGGTTTAAAAATCAATTCGATAGATGTAGATGATGATTCATTAGAAGTTAATGATTTTAAAAAAATCAAAAATCAATGAAAATTATTCAAAAATAATTCGTCCTTTTAGAGCCTGAGTTATGGTACCATCATCGAGATAATCTAATTCGCCTCCTACAGGTACTCCATGAGCTAATCTTGTTATTTTATTCCCATATTTACTTAATAATTTTGATAAATAATGTGCTGTTGTTTGTCCATCTAATGTAGCAGAGATTGCTAATATAATTTCAGTTTGATTAGATGACTTAATCCTGTTTTCTAAAGATGCGATATTCAATTGATCAGGATTTATACCATCAATAGCAGATAAAACGCCTCCTAAAACATGATAGTGACCATTATACGTTCCAGATCTTTCAAGAGCCCAAAGATCTGGTACATTTTCAACTATACACAGTAAGTTTTTATTTCTTTTAATATCATTGCAGATTGAGCATTTTTCAGTCAAATCAATGTTCCCACAAATTAAACAATTTATTATACTTTTTTCAACTTTAGTCAATGCATCTAAAATTGGGTGTAACATATTTTTTTTATTTTTCAGTAAATGAAATATAATTCTTCTTGCTGATCTTGGGCCAAGACCAGGAAGGCTTGCTAGTTTTTTTATCAAATCTTCAAGTATGTTGTTACCACCCATTATTGTTCTTTCTTTTCAATATTTGTGATTTTAGCATTCGGAAAGTTTTCAAAAATTTCTTGTACTAAAGGATCTTTCGAAACTTGAATTTTTTTTTCAGAAAAATCCTTTTCGTATTTGTTAGCAATTGTTTCCTTTGATACTGACTTTGATTCAATAATCTTCCATTTTGTTTTAGTAATTTTTTCCAATGTTTTAGAAATGTTGGTTATTAAACTTCTTTCAGAATTATCTTTTAATTCTAGTTTTATTTCCCCAGGTTTAAAGCAATTTATATAAACATTATTAATTATTTGGGCATGAAGCAATCCCTCTTTAGCTTCAATAAGAAGTTGAAGCAATTCTTCTAAATTATTAGGAAGTTTTTTTGAATCTAAATTTTTAATTTCTTTATTGTCATCCAATGTTTGGATAGAATGTACATTTGAATTTTTGTCCTCCTTCTTGTTTGTAATGTTTGTATTTGAGGAATAAATATTATCAATTTTTTTAATCAATTCTTCAGGCATAGGTAAATTACTTGAATAGCATAATTTGACTATAAGCATTGCGGCTGTATCTAATTCATTGTAAGCATTTCTAACTTCTTCAATTCCTCTTGTTAATACTTGCCATGCTCTGATTAAATGGGTTAAACCATAATTCGAAAGTTTTTGTAAATTATCTTCTGAGCCTTGAAATTCCTCAGGCACAACTTTTTTAATGCAAAAACGTGAAGCTTTTGAGCATATTTCCATTAAATTTGAAATGATTTGTATTGGAGGAACGCCAGATTTAACAAAATTATCAAACATATCGCAGGCTAAATTTGCATTACTAGATAAACAATGATCAAACAAGTCATAATATTGTTTATAACCTTGTAATCCTAACATTTCCTCTAATTTTTCTGAAGTCACATTATTATTCATTAGAGTTGCTGCTTGATCTAAAATTGATAAACCATCCCTTAAAGAACCTTCAGAAGATATTGATATTTGATTTAGAGAATTCTCATCAATTAATATATTTTCTTTCAAGCAAATCTGTTTTAAATGGTTGATATGATGATTTTTTTCTATTCTTTTTAAATCAAACCTTTGACAGCGAGATATTATTGTAGCAGGAATTTTTCTTATTTCAGTAGTAGCAAAAATAAATTTTGAACTATCAGGGGGCTCTTCCAGTGTTTTTAATAGAGCATTAAACGCTTGCGAAGATAACATGTGTACTTCATCAACAATATAAATTTTGAATCTAGTTTCATTAGGAAGATACATAACAGAGTCAATAATTTCTCTAATATTATCAACTCCAGTTTTGCTGGCTGCATCGACTTCTAAAACATCAATACAGTTCCCATTAGTTATTGAAATACATGGGTTGCATTTGTTACATATTTCAAATGAAGGAGTTTTATTATTGTTTCCTTCACAGTTAAAAGCTTTTGCAATAATCCTTGCAGTGGTTGTTTTCCCGACACCCCTTATCCCAGTTAACAAATATGAGTGCGCTAACCTACCTTGGTTGAAAGCGTTTTTAAAAGTTTCAACCAATGTTTCTTGACCAACCAATTCATGAAAACTTTGTGGCCTATATTTTCTTGCAAGTACTTTATAATTCATCAATTTTTATTTTATACGAAGAATTCCGTGACCCGTTATCATTGTTACGGCTGCTTTCTTTCGAACCTGACCGAGTTACCAAGAATCACGTCCACGAAATCCTTCGTAATTAATATGTATTAGTTTAATTATACTTTCAAGAAATTAAATATAACTTATTTGTTCCTTGGGTATGTTCCAAGAATTTTAATTGTATTAGGCATTGTATAAAATTTCATTTCTTCTAAGGCATTTTTCATTTGATTAGAGCTTGGGTGACCTTCTGCATCAACATAGAATCTTGCTGCATTCATGTTTCTTTTGCCAATATAACTTTCCAATTTAGTCAAATTTATACCATTAGTAGCAAATCCACCTAATACTTTGTATAGAGCAGCGGGTACAGATCTAACTTCAAAAATTATAGTAGTAACAATTGTTTTCTTTTGAAATGCTGGAGTTTTAGGTTTAGATGACATAATCAAAAATCTTGTGGTATTGTATATGGAATCAGCAATGTTTTTACGCATTACTTCTAAACCATAAATTTCTCCAGCCATTTCAGAAGCGATAGCTGCAGTCGAATAATTTTTCTTTTGAGATATTTCTGCTGCTGCGCCAGCTGTATCTAAATGTTGTATAGGCAGAAGATTTAATTTCTTTATTAATTTTCTGCATTGAGCAATACCTTGAGCATGACTTTTTACATATTTCAGATCTTTTAACTTAGTTCCAGGAACAACAAGAAGTTGATGGTTCACTTTCTGAAAATGTTCAGCGATTATATACAAGCCACTATCAGGAATTAGATTATGAATATCTGCAACTCTTCCAGCAACTGAATTTTCAACTGGAACCATTGCATAGTCAGTTGCACCTCTTTTAGTTTTTTCTAACATTTCTTCAAATGATGTGCATGCTATAGCTTTACCTTTTGGAAAACATTCATTTGCTGCCATATGAGAATATGCACCATTCATTCCTTGAAAAGCTATTTTCACTTTTTTTTTATTTATAATCATTTTTAATATTTAAAATTTGTTTATTTATATTAAACTTTCCTTATATTTTTTCAAATCATCACTAGTGTCAATACCAATAGGTTTTTCATCTGTTACTAATAACTTGATTTCTATATTTGCTTCAAGTGCTCTTAATTGCTCTAATTTTTCTGTTTTTTCTAAAATAGATGGCTTTAAAGAAACAAATTTTTCCAATATATTTCGATTCCAAGCATATATTCCTATATGATGCCAAATTATATTAGATCCCCAAGGTATAATTGATCGGCTAAAATAAATTGCCCTACCAATATCGCCAACATTTGGTAAATCTTTTTCAAAACTAATGGCACATTTTACAACATTAGGGTTATTAATTTCATCTTCACTTGCTCTTACTACTGTGCTTACCATTGAATTATAGTGATAAATTAAATCTGCTAAATTTTTTATTAATGCAGGAGAAATATTAGGTAGGTCTCCTTGCAAGTGTATAATTTTTTTGTAACGTTTTGATGGATCAAATTTATTTAAAGCTTCATTTATTCTATCTGAGCCACTTTCATGTTTTAGATCAGTTATAATTGCTTCGCCTCCTTCATTTCTTATTTTTGAGGCAATAATTTCACTGTCAGTGGCAACCAAAATTGGAATTTTCATATTTGCTTTTTGGGCTGCTTTTAATACGTGAACAATCATTGGTTTACCATTAATTTCTATTAGAGGTTTGTTTGGTAACCTAGTCGATTTCAATCTAGAAGGAATTAAAATAATGTAATCTTTATATTTCAAAAATAATCCAATAGTTATCAATTTACATAAGTTAATAATTTTTTAGTAAAAACCATTTAAGAATTTAATTGAAAAATTACTATAATTAAATATAAAAAAATAATATTGTTAAACAATGTTTAATAAACCGGAGAAAGTATGGACTCTTTAAAGTATAATAAGATAGCTGCAGGCGTGTTGTGTGCAGGCTTATTGATTATGTTATTTAGTAAAATAGGTAATATTTTAATAAGTCCAACAAAACTCTCAAAAAATGCATATCCTATTCAGGTGGATAAGACATTAGCCCAGTCAAGTAAAGTTGATTCAAAAACTTTAGTTGAACCGATATTAGCTTTACTATCCGGAGCTAATTTAGAAGCAGGAGAAAAAATTGCAAAAAAATGCACTGCTTGTCACAGTTTTAATTCTGGAGGAGGAAATAGAGTTGGTCCGAATCTATATAATATTGTTAATAAGATTATTGGTCAAGCTGACTTTGGTTATTCTAAAGCATTTAAATCTCTAAAAGGGCAGTGGTCTTATGAAGAGTTAAACAAGTTTCTTTATAAACCTAACCAGTATGTAAAAGGTACAAAAATGAATTTTGTCGGTTTAAAAAAAGTTAATGATAGGGCTAATTTAGTGGCTTGGTTAAGAGCTCAATCTGACACCCCTGAACCGCTCCCGTAGGAATTGAAAATAAAAATAATTAAGGAATTTTAATGAATAAAAAAGAACTTAACTTAATGCAAGAGTTCTTATATTATCTGGGTGAACAATCAAGAAAAATAACGGTTAAAGGTTTTAAAACATTAAAAAAAATTAATTATAAGTTAGATGGCACTCCTGTAACTAAATTTGATATTCAGTCTGAAAAAAAAATAAGAAACTTAATTTCTAAAAACTTTCCAAATCATAATATTGTTGGTGAAGAAAATTCTGATGTAAATCAATCATCTGATTATACATGGTTGATTGATCCTATTGATGGTACAAAAAGCTTTTCTATTGGTCGTCCTATATGGGGTACCATGATAGCGTTAATTTATAAAAAAACACCGTTAATTGGTTTGGTTGATTTCCCATGTTTAAATGAAGTTTGGTTGGGTGACAACAAGTCATGTTATTTGAACAAGAAGAAATTTAAGTTTATAAAAAAAAAACAAACTAAACTTTCTGGATCAGTAATAGCATCGACAGATCCATCATTATTTGATAAAAACGGATTTAAAAAATTTAAATTAATTTTAAAGGAAACCAAGTTTAATTGTTGGTCTGGAGATTGTCACAATTATTTGCTGTTATCTAATGGTGGATTAGATCTTATTGTAGAAGAGAATCTCTCTTCATATGACATCATACCTTTGTTACCTATTTTGAAAGCACAAAATCTATGTGTTTCAGATTGGGAAGGAAATGAAATTAATTTTCAAATAAATAAAAAAAATAAAATACAGGTTTTAGCTTCAGTAAATAGTTTACTTCATAATGAAGTTATAAAATTACTAAAAGAAAACTAATTATATAATTCTTTAATTGTATGAAAAACAGATCTAAAAGACATGGCTTCACCTCCTTTTGGGTAACCTGGCCTGCTATTCAAGTTCCAGCCCATCAGATCAATATGTATCCAATTAGTTTTGTCCCTCAAAAACTTTTGTAAAAACAAAGCTGCTGTTATTGCACCACCTGAGTTAGAAAAACCTGTGCTACTTATTGAACCATTATCATTTTCCAGATGTCTTTCATAACCTGAAAAAAGAGGTAATCTCCACAATGGATCAACAGTTGTGAATGAATTTTTAATTAACATTTTAAATATCGCATCGTTATTTGAGAAAACTGCAGGAACTTCCGTACCCAGAGCAACTCTAGCTGCTCCAGTCAATGTTGCAAAATCAATGATTAAATCTGGTTTATAATTTTCTTGTGAATAACTTAATGCGTCGGCTAATACTAACCTACCTTCTGCATCTGTATTACCAATTTCAACAGGGGTTTTGTCTCTTGAAAAAATAATGTCCAAAGGACGCATGGATTTTTCAGATATAGAGTTTTCTGCAATTGGTAGTAATAATTTCAAATTAATTTTAAGATTTTGTGATATTAATGATTTAGATAATGCTAATGCAATAGCACTTCCAGCCATGTCTTTTTTCATAAGTAGCATTGAAGAGCTTGGCTTTACATTTAGCCCCCCACTATCAAATGTTATACCCTTGCCTATAATAATTATGTTTGAGTTAGGTTTAGGATTTTTATGATTCCAACATATTTCCAATAATCTAGGTTGATATTCAGAAGAACGACCAACTATATGA
>CACAMV010000029.1 GCA_902533695.1 uncultured SAR116 cluster alpha proteobacterium | reverse complement strand
ATTAAAATTTATAATTTCATTTGTAGATATTCCTATCAATGGTTTTTTTTTCACTAAAAATATCCTTCTTTATTGCAACCTAATTTGTCTGCTAATTCATGGAAATCATTTACTACATAATCCCAGTCTTGTGAAGGATTTAGATCAGAAACCTGTTTGTTTCCATATTCTTTTGATCTTAGAACAAAAGCTGTCTTCAATCCTTCATTTGCAGCCGCTTTCAAATCATCATTATGAGCAGCAACCATTAGACATTCCTCAGTTTTTAAATCTAATTTTTCACAAGCTTTTTTGTAAGCAATAGGTTCAGGTTTATAGTGACCAACCACTTCAGAACCTAAGATTACATCCCAATACAATTTTGATATCTTTGACATATTTACAATCAAAGAAATATTTCCATTTGATTGTGCACCTATAATAAATTTACTTTTCAACCTTAAAAGACCTTCTCTACTATCAGACCATGGAGGTAGTCGATGCCAAGATTTATTAAGCCAAAATTTGTCAACACTGCTAATTATATCTAAACCAAATTTGTTAGAAATTTTATCTAAATTTTCCAAATGCAAAATATCAAGTTTTACAAAATCTCTTTTTCCAGTTCTTATTTTTTCCATCGAAGGTTGATACTCAGCTCTCCATTTATCTGCAAATTCCTCTATATCAAAATTAATTTTATACTTTTTTGCTATTAGGCCCGCATCCCTAATAACCCCTGACCTCCAGTTAACAACTGTTCCAAAAACATCAAATAATAGAGCTTTTATCATGGTACAAAAAAGATTAATTTACTAAATTTACTTATCATGTTAACTATAATGATAAACTTTTATTTTTTTCAACTACATATAATGATTAACAAATTTACTAATTCAATTAAAAAATTACCATCATCAGTAATTGCTATAATTTTGATGATTTTCTCTGGATTATGTGCGTCATCGATGATGTGTTTAGTTAAAGTAGCTGCAGAAGAAAATCATCCATTTCAAGTTGCTTTTTTTCGTACTATTTTCGTTATTGTGATTTTTTTACCATTTTTGATTAAAGATGGGATGTCTTCCTTAAAAATTGTAGATAAAAAATTACAATTCAAGAGAGCTATCATAGGTAGCTTTGCAATGTGTTGTATGTTTTATGGTATATCGATAACTGATCTTGCAAAGGCAACATCTTTATTATTTACTGTACCAATTTTTTCAACAATTTTGGCAATATATTTCTTAAAAGAAAAAGTGGGTATTAGAAGATGGATTGCAATGCTAGTAGGTTTTTCAGGAGCTATTGTTGTTCTAAGGCCAGACTTAGAGTTAGGCATTGGACCTTCAATTATTTTGTGTGGGGCAATTTTTTGGTCAGGATCTCTTTTGATGGCAAAAAAATTAACCATAACAGAAACTACTACTAGCATGACATTTTGGCAAGCAGCTGGTTTAATACCAGCTACGTTTCTACTAGCTATTCCGAATTGGGGATGGCCATCTTTTGAACAAATGATACTTTGTTTTTTAATTGCCTTAGCCGGAACATTAACTCATTTTGGCTTAAATGCCGCTTTATCTAGGGCAGAGATTTCTTCTTTACTTCCTCTTGATTACTTGAGATTATTATGGTCAGTTTCATTAGGTTATTTGATTTTTAATGAAGTTCCTTTAAAAACAATTTGGTTGGGATCTGCACTAATAATAATTGCCACAACTTACATTGCATATAGACAAGTTAAAAAATCTAAACTTACATCGAAAGAAATAAATATAAATTTTTAAAGTTATCTCCCTCCAGAAACTTTTACAATTGTCCCACAAACGTAACTTGATTTTGAGCTTAGCAACCACATAACTACATCAGCAACTTCTTCAGCAGATCCTATCCTAGAAAGAGGAACACTAGGTAATAATTTTTGAACCCTTGAAGCATCCCCAGCTTTAGCATGTATTTCAGTGTCAATTAAACCAGGAGCAACACCATTAACCCTTATACCATATTCGCCCAACTCTTTTGCCATACCATATGTAAGAGAATGCATGGCACCTTTTGTCATAGCATAATGAATCAATTCACCTGCTCCACCAATTTCAGCTGCAATTGAGGACATATTAACTATATTGCCCCTTTTCTGTTTAATCATTATTTTTGCAGCATTTTGAGCAACAAAATATGCACCTATGATATTAGTTTTAACTAATGCCTCAAATTCATCTGATTTTAAATCCTGAATTTTTGATACTGGACCCGTAGAACCAGCATTATTAAATACACCATCCAAAGAACCTGCGGCATCTAAAAAAATTTTAAACATATTTTCAACTGACTTGTAATTTCCAACATCACACTTGATTTTTATTGCCTCTCCTCCTTGATTTTTAATTTCATTTATTGTTTTGTCTGCAGCCATTTCATTTTGATTATAATTAACTCCTATGAGCATACCTTCTTTTGCAGCTTCAATAGCAGTAGCTTTTCCAATACCTTGACTTGCTCCTGTAATTAAGAGATTTTTCATTACCTTTATTCCTTTTTATATTTTAATTTTTTTAAGCTTCTCTTTAAACACTTCTACAACATCTAAATTTACTGGTCTTTCTGGATCCCCTCCATTCATAATTTTCAAAAGCTGTGTTGCAACAAATTCTGACATTTTATTTCTGCTATCAATGGTTACTCCTGCAATATGAGGGGTAGCGATAATATTATCATGATTTAATAATTTGTGAGAAGCTTCTGGTGGTTCCTTATCCCACACATCTAAACCTGCGCCTGATAGGTGGCCAGAATTAATTACTTCATCCAAATCATTTTCATTATGGATTGAACCTCGAGATGTAGTAACAAAAATACTTCCTTTTTTCATTTTTAAAAAAAAGTCCAAATCAATCATATTTTTTGTTTCTCTATTCAAGGGTATATGCACTGTGACTATATCACTATTAGATAAAAGTTCTTCTAAAGAACTTTTTTGGGCCCCAATTTCATCAAACCTTTCTTGACTAATGTACGGATCATGAGCCATGATTTTACAATTAAAGGCCTGTTTGCATATTTCTGAAACTCTGCCTCCCGTATTTCCCAAGCCTATCACCCCAACTGTTTTATTTAGAAGGTTTGACCCTAAAAATTCTGTTCTTTCTCCATTCCAACCTTTCCTAAGAGCTATATCAGATTCGTTTATTCTTTTAAGCAAATTTAAAATCATTGCGACAGCATGTTCAGCGACGGCTTCTGAATTTCCACCAGTTTGGTTAACAACTAAAATTCCATTTTCAGTGCATGCTTCAACATCAATTGTATCGTACCCTGCACCTCCAGATGAAACTAACAATAAATTTGGAGTTTTTGCCAAGAAGTCTTTATCAACTTGAAATATTTTAGGAACTTCGTCTCTTGCGGCACTAACTTGATAAGCATGAGCGTCTTTTAATTCTATAAAAGAATCTTCGTGATTTCCATTGCTTTTTATCCTGACTACTTCAATGGATGACTGATTTTCCAAAATATCTATACCATTCTGCGCTGGCAAAGAATCCAAATAAACTATTTTAAGCATATTCATCTCTTAGTTATATTAAATCTCTTTTGAAATTTATAAGTTATGTTAAGCTTTTTTGTTGTTTATGCAATTTAGAACTGACTAAGATAATATTTGTTTGAGGTAATCATAATGATAAAAAGAATAACCATTCCTGACATTCTTCAACCAGTAAGTCATTACTGTCATGTTGTAGAGGCAAAAGGTATAATTTGGATATCCGGTTTAGTTGGCATGAGGCACGATGGAACTATACCTAAAAACACTGCTGAACAATTTGATATAGCTATGGAAGATTTCAATAGATGCCTGATTGCAGCCGGAGGAAAATTTTCTACTGTCACAAAAGTAAGAGTTTTTTTAACTGATATTAATGATAGAAGTTTGATCAATCCGAAAAGAATTGTTTATTTTGGAGAACATAAACCAGCTTCAACTTTAGTTGAAGTTAGTGCCTTAGTTGACCCGCGAATGAAAGTTGAAATTGAGGCAGAAGCTATAGTTATTGATTAAAGGTTGAATAATGGAATTGATTGAGTTAAATGCCGTTCAGGTTTTAGATTTATTAAAAAAAAATGAAATCACCTCTCAAAAATATGTTGAGGCTCTTTTATCTCACATTGATAATAGAGAGCCCTTAGTTGGAGCATGGACTTATTTAAATAAAGATTTAATTATAAGCTCTGCAAAAAAGGCAGATAAAAATAGACAAAACGGCTTAGTAAAAAGTATGAGTGGTTTGCCTATTGGAATTAAAGATATAATTGATACATTTGATATGCCAACGGAAAATGGTTCAAAAGTTTGTAAGGACAGAAGCCCTTCTAAAGATGCACATCTTGTTAAATTGTTCAGAGATGAAGGTTCTATTATTTTTGGTAAATGCGTTACAACAGAATTTGCATTATCTGCTCCTGGAAAAACCAAAAACCCAAATGATCTAGAATGCACTCCTGGAGGATCCTCTTCTGGTTCTGCAGCAGCTGTAAGTGACAAAATGATCCCGCTTTCGATAGGTTCACAAACAGGAGGGTCCGTCTTAAGACCAGCCTCTTTTAATGGTGTTATTGGCTTCAAACCAACCTTTGGTACGATCTCAAGAACTGGTATGTCTCCAGTTTCTTATAGATTAGATCACCCAGGTATATATGCAAGATGTATTGAAGACATAGAATTAGCCTCTTCAGCTATTCTCTCATATGATCAAAACGATCATGATATGATAGAGAATTATAATTTTATAAAACAAAATATTTCAAATTTAAATAACATTAAATTTGCCTTTGTTCGTGGACCAGCTTGGGAATATGGCGACGAAGACATGAAACATGAAATGGAAAAATTTGTTTCGAATATTGATCTAAATATTGATGATATATCACTTCCAAAAATTTTTGAAACAGCAATTAATTCTCATATAACGATCATGAAAGGAGGCATACACTCTTCTTTAGGCAAACATTATCGTAACGAAAAGTCAAAATTGCATCCGTATACTATAGAACGGATTGAAAATAGTATCTCTGTAAAAGCTAGTGAGTATATAGATGCATTGGAAAATGCAAAAAATATGAGCTTGAAACTAAAAGGTATTTTTGAAAAGTATGATGCAATCATTACTCCTGCAGCACCAGGCCAGGCACCCCGAGACCTTTCAACAACTGGGAATGCTGTGTTCAACGGATATTGGACAATGCTAGGTGTTCCAGCTGTCAGCTTACCACTTCTCAAAGGGAATGATAGTTTGCCTATCGGAATTCAAGTTATAACCCCATGGAAAGAAGATGGTAAACTATTATCTATTTCAAAAGCTTTACTCAATATATAAAAAAAGTCTGTTAAGAATTTATCTTAACAGACTTAGTTTTTAAAAAAAAATACTTAAATTTTAAAGCATACCCATTTTTTTCATATAATTTAATTGAGAATTCAAAGCTTCACGTGCAAGCGGAGTTTTCTTCGCATAGGCTTCCCATGCTCCAACTGCAATCTTACGAAACTTGTCACGCTCTTCTTGAGCCCAATCAACAACTGTAATGTCTCCACCAGCTTTGTCTCTTGCGACAAGTTCTTTGTCTTCCATGTCAGCAAGTCTTCTCATAGTAGTATAAGCAGCAACGTACCAAGTTTCTAGCGCAGTCTGCTGATCTTTACTGAAAGAATTATAAAGCTTCTTGTTCATAACAAACTGAAGATTAGCCATCGAATGTATTCCTGGGTAAATAGGGAACTTTGCAATCTTGTGCATTCCATGAGCTGTGTTATTTACATACGCAGATGCGTCAGCAGCGTCTACTATACCTTTTTCTAATGAAGTATATACCTCAGAAAATGGAATTGAAGATGGAGCAGCACCAACTAATCTAAAAACTTCAGCTGCAAGTCCTTCAGGTGAACGTATTTTAACACCTTTCAAGCCTGCAACACCTGTTATTTTCTTTTTAGATACCAAAGCTTCTCTTGAATAAGGGCTACAACCAATAACTTTTAACTTACCAGCTGTTACCTTTAAAGAGTCGTATATTTTTTGTAGCATTTCTTTTCCGCCACCAACCATGCAATAAGATTGCAACTGATCTGGAGTGTCATAACCTGCTATCAAGTCACCTATAATAGCGAACGCCGGATCACGACCTGCAAAATAAGATATAGCGTTAAGATCCCCATCTAAAATACCATTCGCAACAGCATCTATTGTCTCTCTATGAGGAACAACTGCCTTTGTAGGCAAAACAGTGAGTGACAGAGAACCGCCTGTCATAGCTTTTAATCTAGGGGCATACTGCTCTGTCATAAATTTGTGTGCCCAGTCACCAGCTTTGGAACTGGCTTGGACTTTAATATTTTTTGCGCTTACATTAGTGAATGATAATGTTATAGCAGCAAGAAATGCTAAAATTGATGTAAATTTAAATTTCATTATAAATTTCCTCTCTAAATTTTAATTATTAACTAAACCCGTCAGCAATACTAAACATGAGGTAAATGATTAAAAATGCAATCAAAAAACCACCTATCCAGGCCCAAGGACCATAATAAGTAACATGATCATTTCTTCCTTCTGTAGCCATAGTTAATCTCCTTATTGGAGTAAGAGTGTTACAAAAAAAAATAATTTTCAACCTATATTTTGTTAATAATTAAATATAGCTATTGGTTTTTAAATTATTTACTGGACTGTACAATAATTTCTACTATCGTTTTAATAAATAATTCGGAGATTTAATATGAGCAGTTCAAACACATCAATACCAGAAATCAATAATGATGATTTTCCTGCTCATAAAGATGCATTAAACCCAGTTGACCATATAAGTAAGTTTTTAGGTTTAGCTGTTGCCCAACTCTATTTATTTTGTGCATTTATAACAGCATATGAAGTCGTATCCAGATATCTTTTTAATTCACCAACGCAATGGGTTTTTGAAACAGTAATGGTGCTTTGTGCCTCTGCTTGGATGTTATCAGCAGGCTATATCACCCTTCACAAACGTCATATTGGAATTACTGTAATATATGTCTTAGTTGATAAAGCAAAACAATGGAAATTAGATACTTTTGCATACATTATAGGAATAATTTCTCTATGGTTATTTGTTGATGATACGCTTGTAAGAGCCATTGAGTCAGTAATGATGGTAGAAAGAGGTGGAACAGCTTGGAACTCTCCACAGCCATTGATATTAAAAACAATGCTTGTTGTTGGTGCTTTTATCTATTTAATTCAACTTATTGTCAATTTTTATAGACACTTTGGTTCAAAGTTAATTAAAAATATTATCACTCTAGTTACCTTTTTTATTGTGCTTCGTTTGATTTTGGTTTTCATCGAAAATGCTTTTGGTTCTGGAGGACTTGCAACAAGTATAAACAGTTATTTTTTATTGATTGGAGAATATTTAGAACCAAATCAATATTGGGACATCAGAGGAATTTCAATAGGAAGTGCGAGCATGCTTATCGTTGGTTTAATGATATTACTAATGATGACTGGTATGCCTCTTGGTATAGTTACAATGTTTGTATCTATTTTAACTGCTTTAATGTTTTTTGGTTATAATGGTATGTACCTTGTGTCAACAAATGCTTTTGGTCTTCTTGAAAAATATCCCCTAATTGCAGTACCTCTTTTTGTTTTAATGGCTTCAATACTAGAAAAGGCTGGAGTTGCTGAAGATCTTTTTGATGCAATGCAAATTTTCGCAGGAAAATTAAGAGGTGGTGTTGCAATTCAAACTATAGTTGTTGCCGTTGTTCTCGCAGCTATGTCAGGTGTTATGGGGGGTGAAATTGTAATGCTAGGACTAGTAGCTTTACCTCAAATGATTAGGCTTGGTTATAATAAAAGGTTAGCAATTGGTGTTGTTTGCGCATCTGGTGCACTAGCAACCTTAATACCACCAAGTATCGTTATGATTGTTTATGGTTTGTCAGCTAATGTAGCTATTGGTGATTTGTTTATGGCTGGTGCTGTACCAGGACTTATGCTAGCCACTTTTTATGCTCTTTTTACCCTCGCAAGATGTTATATTAACCCTTCCTTAGCACCTACTGCAGAAGAAGTTATAAAAGCTAGGGGAAAGGATATGAAACTTTCTAAAGAAAAATATCAAGCAGTGATTTTAAGTGTTTTTCTTATCGCATGTGTTATGGGGTCAATTTATGCCGGAATAGCCTCCGTTACAGAAGCCGCTGCTGTAGGGGCTTTAGGAGCTATGGTTGTTGCTTATATAAGAAACACCTATAGCTGGGACTTATTGCAGAGAGCATTGGCAGGTACAATGTCAACTGTTGGGACTATTGTATGGCTGATACTAGGTGCAGTAGCGTTTGTTGGTATTTATAATTTAATTGGTGGCGCTGATTTTATGAGATCTTTATTCACAGGATTAGGTTTACCTGCATTAGGAATAGTGGCAGTAATGATGTTGATCCTTGTAATACTAGGAACGTTTATGGAATGGATTGCTATAATATTCATAACTGTTCCAGTTTTTGCTCCTGTTGTCGTCGGTATGGCACCAGAACTAGGACTTGATCCGGCTTGGGCAGCAGTATGGTTCGGTGTTTTATTTGTTATGAACATCCAGATATACTTTTTATCACCTCCTTTTGGACCAGCTTGCTTTTGGTTGAAGTCGGTCGCACCACCTGACATTACTCTCCAAGAAATATTTATGGCTGTACTTCCATTTATTGCACTTCAAATTATAGGAATGATGCTGGTGTTATTTATACCAGATATAGCATTATGGTTTCCAAAATATTTATCAGGATAAATCAAAGATAAGGTTGGATCTGCTTAAATCCATCTAAAGCCATTTCTGTAGATAAATAAACTAGAAAACCGAGACCAATATACGAAAGCCATCTAAACTTTGTTAATATTCTGACTATGGCTGTTGCAAAAACGGCCATTAAAAATATAGAAAAAGCTATACCAAAAATAAGTAAATAAATTTGATCTCTAGCAATGGCAGTCACTGCAATTACATTATCAAGGGACATTGATATATCAGCAACAATGATTGTTATGAGAGCCTTGTTAAAGTTTTGACCTTTAACTTTGATAGAAACATCATCTTTTGTATTATCTTTTTCTTTTGTAAATGATCTTATGTCTAAATAAAATTTGTAGCATACCCAGTAAAGTAAAAGAGCCCCTATTAACAAAAGACCAGGAACTGAAATTAAATATGATGCAATTAATGCAAATAAAATTCTTAAAATAGCAGCAAATAGCAAACCATAAAAAATGATTTGTTTTCTTTCTCTTTCTGGGAAAGAGGATGCAGCCATTCCTATAATTAGAGCATTATCACCCGACAAAACAATATCTGCTAAAACTATTTGAGAAATATCTATAAAAAATTCAACCAATTTTTTTCCTCGAAAATTGGTTACTATCATTTATTTAAACTTTTTTCAATCTAGGTATTTAAATCCTTAAGCTTTTTAACTAAACTATCATTTTAAGAAAATGAGAAAAACTATGAATTATGATTATATAATAGTTGGTGGGGGCTCTGCGGGATGTGCAGTTGCCAATAGATTGTCTGAAAACAAAGATAACAATGTTCTTCTGATTGAAGCTGGAAAATCCGGTCACCCCTTATCAAGATTGCCAGTCAGTTTTGCTATGTTAATTGATAACCCTAATGTAAATTGGAGATATAGATCAACCCCAGAAAAAGGTACTTCAAATAGAGAAATCCCTATTCCAAGAGGAAAACTTTTAGGTGGGTCAAGTGCTATTAATGGCCTTGTATACGTTAGGGGACAAAAACTTGATTATGACATTTGGTCACAAATGGGAAATAGAGGTTGGTCTTTTGAAGATGTCCAACCTTTTTTCAAAAAATTAGAAAATTATCAAAATGGCTGTAAAGAAGTTAGGGGCAACTCTGGTCCTGTAAAAATTACTGAAGTAACAGAAAGAAATCCAATTTATAATGCTCTTTTTGAAACGGGAAAAAGCATGGGTATACCGATAAATAAAGATTACAATAGCGATGATCAAGAAGGTTTTGGTTATACACAAACTACAATTTTTAAAGGAGAAAGAATGAGTGCAAAGGTTGCTTATCTGGATCCTATTAAATCAAGAAAAAATCTTTCAATACTAACAAATTGCCTAGTTTCAAAAATTATTATTGAAAACAAAAAAGCCAAAGGAGTTGAATATATTAAAAATGATAGAAAAGAAAAAATTTTTGCAGATAAGGAAATAGTTATTTGTGGTGGCGCAATTAACTCCCCTCAGATTCTTGAATTATCAGGTGTTGGAAACCGTCATATTTTGAGTAAGATAGGTATTAATACAATTCATGAATTAAAAGGTGTTGGTGAAAATCTTAGAGATCATATTGGGCCAAGACTGGTATATAAAGTTATAAAACCCGGACTTTCATATAATGAAAAAGCAAGAGGCTTTAATTTGATTAAGCAAATATTTAATTATGTTTTTAAAAAAGATGGATTTTTAATTTTACCATCAGCACCAGTTTTAGGTTTTTTCAAAACTAAGCCTGAATTGGCAAGTCCTGACATACAGGCTCACTTCATACCATACAGAGTTGTTTTAAAAAATGGCAAAAGGTTACTTGGTAATGATCCAGGAATTACATGTACTATTAACCAAAATAGACCTGATAGTCAGGGCAATATACATGTAAAGTCACAAAATCCAAAAGAATACCCTGAGATAAAATATAAATTTCTTTCAAAATCCTCTGACCAAGAATGCTTGGTGAACGGAGTAAAATTAATTAGAAAAATTATGAATTCCTCTAAAGTTCAGGAATTTTGTGGTCAGGAAGTTCAACCAGGAAAAGAATTTAAATCAAATGAAAATATCTTACAATTTATCAGAGATAAGGCTGAAACACTTTATCATCCATCAGGCACCTGCAAAATGGGAAATGATGAAATGTCTGTCGTTGATAATAAATTAAAAGTTCATGGTATAAAAAATCTCAGAGTTGCTGATGCATCTATAATGCCAACATTAATTTCTGGAAATACAAATGGTCCCTGCATGATGATTGGAGAGAGATGTGCTGATTTTATTTTAAATGATTAATAAGAAATTTTAATAATGAAAATAGATGAATCTTGGACAAGAGGAAATTTAAAAGAAAGAATTGATAAAGCTTTAAACGAATCTGATTTAAATAAGTCAAATTTAAAAATAGAAGACTTGCATCCTATAGATCAATAATATCATGCAAGAGGAATTGCTGCAACTAGAGACCTTGCTGAAAAAATTGATATAAAAGAAAATCATACAATTATTGACGTAGGTTGTGGGCTAGCCGGACCCGCTAGATTTTTTGCAAAAAAATTTAAATGTAATGTTTTTGGTGTGGATATAACACCTGCTTTTTAGAAGTTGGTATCGATTTTAATAAAAGAACAAATATGGATGACAAAGTTAGTTTACATATTTCTGATGGAATTACCTTGCCATTTCATGATGGTCAATTTGATTCAGCAATTGGTCAACATGTAACCATAAATATTGCAAATAGATAACTTTTTTGAAGAAATTTTTAGAGTTTTAAAAAAAGACACGTTTTTTGCTTTTAGTGAACATGGTCTCGGCCCAAAAAGAAATCCTATTTTCCCATTGCCATGGGCTGATAATGAGAAAATGAGTTTTTTAATAGAACCAGATGAAACAAAAGAATTATTAAAAAAAATTGGATTTAAAAAAATTTCTTTTTTAGAATCTGGGGAAAAATATTTGGAAGGTTACAAAAAATCTATCAAAGCTAAAGATTCATCGAAATTACCAATACTTGGGATGCATGTTATTGGAGGGTCAACTATGTTTGAAAGAAAAAAAATTCAATGCTTTCTATAAAAGAAAAAAGAACCGTTCCATTTGAAATTATTTGTATTAAAAATTAATTATTTAGCTCTAATATTACTCTTTTATTAATTCTGCCTTTGTTTTCAACTTTTACTTTTGTTACCGAGCTTATTTCAGAAGTATTTTGAACATGTGTCCCGCCACATGGTTGATAATCAACATCTTCACCTATTGATATCATCCTAATTTTACCTGATCCCCTTGGAGGTTGAACAGCCATAGTTCTAACTAAATCCGGATTTTTATCCAATTCTTCTTCAGTTATACTTAAAATATTTACTTCATAATTTTCTTTTATCAATCTATTTATATTCTCAATTAAAAATTCTTTATCAGGTTTACTCTCTAAATCAAAATCTAATCTTCCTTTTCTTTCACTTATTTGTCCGCCTGTAACTGGAGCTTTAATTAGAGAACATAGAAGATGCAAACATGTATGAACTTGCATAATATTAAAACGCCTAGACCAATTAATTTTACATGATATATCCTTATTTAATTCAAACTCTGATGTATTATTAACAAAATGTACAATTTTTTTGTTAATATATGACGTATTTTTTATTTCAAATGTTTTATCATTAAATTCTATTTGTCCTTCATCGCCTGGTTGACCTCCTCCTTCAGGATAG
>CACAMV010000028.1 GCA_902533695.1 uncultured SAR116 cluster alpha proteobacterium | reverse complement strand
TGCTCTTAATAGCCGTAAATGATATTTAAAAATAATAAAAAAAAATTCTATGAATGATTCTTTGCGAATCGTAATATATAGCAAAAATATTTAATTCTCAGTTTTTATTATTAATTTAATAGCTTAATTTTTTTTGATAATCTTGACAGTTTTCTAGAAATTGTATTTTTTTTAAATACACCTTTAGATACTGATTTATGCATCGCTGGTTGAGCTGTCTTGAGAGCAAGGGTGGCTAATTGTTTGTCATTATTTAATATAGCGGCTTCAACTTTTTTTATAAAAGTTCTAACTCTGCTTTTCCTTATTTTATTAATAAGCTCAAACTTTGAATTCCTTTTAATTCTTTTTTTTGCAGATTTATGATTGGCCATAATAATTCCTTTTAACATTTTGTGTTAATTTATTATAAATACACTTATTAAATTAATATTGTCTCTCAATTTTTATTAAATCTTTCTATATCAGACTTCTGACACTTTTTGCAATAAAAAGTTGAACGATTATTCACTATAATTATATTTATTTGTTTGCTACAATCTACACACTTTTTTCCTTTTTTACCGTAAACTTTTAAATTTTGTTTAAAATACCCTAGTTTACCATTAGGATCTTTAAAATTTTTTAAAGAAGTTCCTCCTGCCCTAATTGCATTATTAAGTATAAATTTAGTAGATTTAATTAATGTTGAAATTTTTTTTTCACTTAAAAACTTTGTAATATATAATGGATGAATTTTAGAGTGAAATAAAATTTCGCTTGCATAAATATTACCAATACCAGCAATTATTGTTTGATCCATTAGTGCATTTTTAATGGAAACATTTCTACTGGCAAATTTTCTTAACAAATATTCTTTATTAAATTTCTTTTCAAATGGATCTAAACCTAATTTAGATAATAAAAAATGTTGATTTATATAACTATTTTTAACCAAGTCTATGAAGCCAAAACGCCTAGGATCATTATAAGTAAGAAAATACTTTTTATTTTTACCACTAACTATAATTCTAAAGTGATCGTGTTTTTCAAGATTTGATAAATAATCTTCTAATTTTATTTTTCCGCTCATTCCTAAATGCAGCAGTAAAGTATTTTTTTTATTTGTGGGAATTAAAATATATTTTCCTAACCTGTATGGTTTCAATAATATTGCATTTAGCAACTGTTTAGGAAGTTGATTCGGCATTTGCCACCTTAAATCTTTTCTTGATATAATTATTTCTTCTACTTTCTGATCTATTATTACTTTTGATATAGCATTTTTAGTTGTTTCTACTTCAGGTAATTCTGGCATAAGAAGATCTTGTTGTTTTAAACAAATTAATATTTAATAAAATAAATAAATAAGGTAACAAATGTCAAAGAAAAATAATAAAATTGATTTTGGGTTCGATTTTGTTGATCCAAAGGAAAAAAATATTTTGGTTAGCAAAATATTTGATAATGTCTCAAAAAAATACGACCTTATGAATGATATTTTAAGTTTTGGTTTACATAGAGCTTGGAAACAAGAATTAATAAATATGTTATCACCCCAACCTCACCAAATCCTTGCAGACATTGCTGGAGGGACTGGTGATTTAGCTAAAAATTTTTTAAATAATGGTGGTGGAAAGGCAGATGTGATTGATATAAATATCAATATGATAAAACATGGTATCAATAAAAAATTTAGAAATATACGTTACATTGTTGGCAATTGTGAAAATCTCCCCATAAAAGAAAATACTTATGATAGAGTTTCGATTGGTTTTGGTCTTAGGAACATTACATATAGACAAAAAGCACTACAAGAAATTTATAGAATTTTAAAACCTGGTGGAAGATTAGTTTGCCTAGAATTCAGTCACATTCAAAATGAAGTTTTACAAAATTTGTATGAAATTTGGTCATTTAAATTTTTACCTAGAATTGGTTCTTTAGTAGCAAATAATGAGTATGCATATAAATATTTAGCAGAATCAATTAAAATGTTTCCCAATCAAGAAAAATTGTCATTTATGATGACAAAGGCTAACTTTTCTAGAGTAAAATATAAAAATCTAACAGATGGAATTGTTGCCTTACATTCTGGATGGAAAATTTAATGATAATTGAAAAAAAACTAGAATATAACTTTATCTGTCACCCTATATTTTTTGTTCGTTTATTGTCCACATGCATAAAACTAGGTGCAAATGGTTTTTTTACTTTAATTCTAAATTCAAAATTGCATTCAAAAAATATTTTATTCTTTATTAAAATTCTAAAATTTATTTTTGAAAAAAAAAAAATAAAAGATGCTAACAATTTGCTTGCAGGAACTCTTGCGGAACTTGGACCCGGATTCATTAAAATAGGCCAAGCTTTGTCTACTCGTCCGGATTTATTTGGAACTAAAATTACAAATAAACTTATTTTTCTTCAGGACTCATTACAACCGTTTGATACTGATTTGGCGATTAAAATTATTGAAAAGGAAACAGGTTTAAAACTTTATGAAATTTTTAAAAGTTTTTCAAAAACACCTATTGCATCTGCATCTGTAGCCCAAGTGCATTCAGGAATTTTAAAATCTGGTCAAAAAGTAGCAGTAAAAATTTTAAGACCAAACATAGAATCAAAATTGTTTAATGATTTCAAATTCTTTTTTTGGCTTAGTAATCAAGCTAATATTTTCCTTCCTTCTCTAAAAAAATTCAAATTACCAGAAATGGTAAAAGTTTTTGCAAACACATCGTTGAATGAAGTTGATCTTAGATTAGAGGCTTCATCTTGTTTTGAATTAAATGAAAATTTCAAAAATTATCAAAACTATATAGTTCCAAAAATCTTTTGGAATTATACTTCAAAAAAAGTATTGTTTTTGGAGTTTATTGATGCCAGCAGAATTGATAAAATCAATACAAAACAAAATTTAGATATTGATATTCAAGAATTAACTAAATGTGCATCCGAAATTTTTTTCTTACAAGTTTTTAGGGATGGTTTTTTCCATGCTGATTTGCATCCTGGGAATGTTTTTGTAAAACAAGATGGAACCATTGTTCCACTAGATTTTGGGATAATGGGAAGATTAAAAAATAAAGATAGAAAATTTCTTGCAGAATTACTAATAAATCTATTAGAAAAAAAATTTCATAATGTAACTCTACTTCATGCAGAAAATAATATGCTTGGACCAAATGTTTCCCATGAACTACTAACCCAAGAAATAAGAGCTATTTCAATACCTATTCTAGACAAACCTATAGGAGAAATATCTTTGGCAAATCTTTTGGGTGAAATATTAGCATTGTCTAGAAAATTCGATATAGAAATACAACCTAAATTTTGTCTTTTACAAAAAACAATGGTAATGGCAGAAGGAATTGCTCGTCAAATTAATCCATCTGCAAACATGTGGGAATTAACTAGACCTTTGGTAGAAAAATGGATAAAAGATAATTACGATCCTTTTAACATTATCCAAGATTGGATAAATGAAAATAAAAAGATAATCAAAGATTTACCTAATTTATTTCATAAAATTCAAAATTTAATTGAAAAATTTCATAAAAATTATAAAATTTAATCAAAAAAGGATTATTTATGAATAATTTCACAAATATTTCTAAACTTGTCTTCGATCTCGGTGGAACTGGGTCCTTGGCAAAACAATTAAATATTAAGCCTTCTACTATTTCTAATTGGAAAAGAAATAATAAAATTCCTCAACCATATCATAAAAAAATTTATTCAATTTATTTAGGGAATAATCTAATTATAAAAAATAACGATGAAATAAAAAGTATAGATGCTGGAATAAAAAAAACTTTTAAAATTTTGATGATCATTTCTGGTGGTATTGCCTGTTATAAATCACTTGAATTAATAAGAATTTTTAAAAAAATGAATTTCCATATTAATGTTATTTTAACAAATTCTGCTCAAAAATTTATAACACCATTATTAATTACCAGTCTTAATGGAGGGAAATGCTTTACTGATCTGTTTTCTGTAGAAGATGAAGAAAATATAAACCACATAAAATTAGCAAGAGAAAATGATCTGGTTATGGTTGTACCAGCTACAGCAAATACTTTGGGGAAATTAGCTAATGGAATTGCAGATGATCTTGCTTCTACAGTCTTATTAGCAACACATAATAAAATTGTAATGGCACCAGCCATGAATCCTTTCATGTGGAAAAATCCTGCTTGTCAAGATAATGTAGCTAAATTGAAGGAAAGAGGAATTATATTTCTTGAACCAGAAAACGGCATTATGGCTTGTGGTGAAGAAGGTGCAGGAAGACTAACTGATATTGAATATATTTCAGATTATATTTTAAACGAATATAAGTCTCAAGAAAATAAAACAAGTAATGTCTTTTTCGAAAATTCTAAGTTAAAGAATTTGCATGTCATAGTGACAGCCGGACCTACTCAGGAACTTATTGATCCAATTAGGTTTGTCTCAAATAATTCTTCTGGGAAACAGGGTTATGCAATTGCAGATGAATTTATGAGGGCAGGTGCAACAGTTACACTAATTACTGGACCTACGAAAATAAGGAAGCCTTTAATCCATAAAATAGAAGAGGTGACAACAGCCGAACAAATGTTAAACTCAGTCTTAAAAAATCTACCCGCAGATATTTTCGTAGGTGCAGCAGCGGTCTCCGACTGGAAATTAATTCCATACAAATTAGAAAACAAACAATTAAACTCTAAAAGAAAAATTAAAAAAACTAATTTAGATACAAATTGTTTAATTTTTAAACCAGAAGAAAACCCAGATATTTTAAAGACAATTTCATTCCATAACAAAAGGCCAAAAATAGTTATTGGATTTGCAGCAGAAACAGAAAACCTAATTGAAAATGCTAAATTAAAATTAAATACTAAAAATGCAGACATCATAGTTGCAAATCAGATTGACAAAAATAATAATGTCTTTGACAGTGATTTCAATAAAGTAGTGATTTTAGAAAAAAACAAATTAAAAAATTATAAAAAAACTAATAAACAACAAATTGCAAAATTTCTTGTTGACAAAATTGCAAGAAATTACATTTAAATTTTTATGTCAAAATTTTTTATTCAAAAAGTTAACGAGGGTAAAAATATTCCTTTACCGAAGTATAAAACTGAATTCTCCTCTGGCTTAGATTTACACGCAGCTATTCAAAATCCCATCTTTTTAAAATCTAGAGATTTTAAATTAATCCCTGCTGGTATAAAAATAAAAATTCCTAAAGATTATGAAGCTCAAATTAGACCTAGGTCAGGGTTGGCATTGAATTACGGTATTACAGTTTTAAATTCGCCAGGAACAGTTGATTCTGATTTTAGAGGCGAAATTAAAATAATTATTTTAAATAACGGCGTTAAAACTTTTAAAATTTTGCCGAAAATGAGAATCGCTCAACTTGTATTTTCTCCAATAATAAGGCCAATTTTGGAAGAAAAAAATTTTGAAGCTTTTGAAACAAAAAGAAATGAAATGGGCTTTGGTTCCACTGGAGAAATTTAAGAATGTTAAGTGATGAAGATTTAATTAGATATTCTAGGCAAGTCATTATACCTGACATTGATGAAGAAGGACAAGAGATTTTAATTGCTCAAAGTATTTTAATTGTAGGCGCAGGAGGGCTGGGATGCCCTGTGGCCTTGTATTTGGCAGCTGCAGGCTGCGGAAAAATTGAAATTTGGGATAATGACACTGTAGAATTATCAAATTTAAATAGGCAAATTGGGCATAGTTCAAATGAGTTAGGGATGAGTAAATCCAAGAGCCTTGAAAAAAGATGTAGAGAAGTTAACAAAACTATCCAAATAAAGTCTAGAAAAATTAAACTGGATCAAAATTCCATTATAAACAAATTTAATGTTATCTTCGATTGCACAGATAATCTTAATACTAGATATACAATAAATAAATTAACTCATAAACAAAAAAAAATGTTAATCTCTGGCTCAGCCACACAATTTGAAGGTCAAGTTTTAGTTATTAAAAGTGGTATTAACAATCAATTACCATGCTATGAATGTGTTTTCCCCAATAATCTTAAAAATTCAACACCAGAATACAATTGTAGAGATGCTGGTATACTAGGTTCAATCACAAGTTTAATTGCCAGCATTCAAGTTACCGAAGGTATAAGAGAGATACTTAGATTAAACAAAAACATGGTTAATTTAAAAAAAAACTTTTATTTGAGCCAAACTAATTCTAACAATTTAATTTTATATGATGCTTCGCTTCAAGAAATTAATAAAATAAAAATAAAAAAAAATTTAAAATGTAAAATTTGTAATTGATTAGATGGTTATTAAAATAATAATTTTTTTTTTCTTGAACTTTAATTTTCTAATCACGTTGCATGCTAATGCATCTTCTCAAAAATTTTTAAATAATTTTGATGTAAGAATGGAATCAATAAAAACATCTAAAGCTAATCTCAGATATGGACCAGGTAAACACTTCCCTATTATGTGGATATTTAAAAAAAAAAAGTGGCCTATAATGATCATTGACAAACATGACCATTGGAGAAAAATTAAAACAATTAATAAAACCACTGGCTGGATGCATGATTCTCAATTGTCATCAAAAAAAACTAGCATAGTTGTCTTCCCTGATTTTTTGTATAAAAAGCCTAGTACTAAAGCAAAAAAAATCGCTTATTTAAAACAAAACCTGTTAATAGATTTAATTAAATGCAAAGTTTTTTGGTGTAAAATAGAGATGGAAAATAAAAAATTCAGTGGTTGGTTTATAAAAAATTATCTTTGGGGAACAAAGCATATTAAATTAGATTAGGATAAATATAAACTCATTCTTTGATTTATTTTATAAAAATATATATATTAGTACAAAAAAGGATATAATTTTGACTTTGCTTAAAACTAGTTTTAAATACGAAGAATTGATTGCTTGTGCAAAAGGAAAATTGGCAGGCATTGACTTTCCAAGACTACCAATGCCACCAATGTTAATGTTCGATAAGATTACTAATATAACAGATACTGGCGGTGAGTATAATAAAGGAACTGCGCACGCTGAGTTCAGGATTACCCCAGACAAATGGTTTTTTGACTGCCATTTCGAAAACGATCCCGTGATGCCAGGTTGCTTAGGCATGGATGGCTTATGGCAACTATTGGGTTTTTGCCTGGGGATTATGGGAGGCAGAGGTAAAGGTAGAGCTTTATCGGTTGGAAATATAAAATTTACTGGCCAAATTTTACCAATAGCAAAAAAGGTGGACTATTTATTAGATTTCAAAAAAATAATTGATAGAAAATTAATGCTTGGTATCGCTGATGGGAAAGTTCTATGTGACGAACAATTGGTTTTTCAGGCCACAGATATTAGAGTTGGTCTATTCCAAGAACAACCTAAACCTATTTAAATCAGGTATATTCTATGAATAACGAAAAAAGAGTTGTTGTAACTGGTATGGGTATAATTAGCCCAATTGGAAATAACATTCAAAATGTAGAACATTCTTTAGTAAATGACAATTCAGGTATAGTTTTTTCTCCTCAATACCAAGAAATGGGATTTAGAAGCCAAATTCATGGCGAGATTAAAGTTAATCTTGATGATTTTTTAGATAAAAAAGATTTAAGATTTATGGGAGATGGTGCTGCATATGCTGCAATTGCCATGCAAGAAGCTATAAAAGATGCAAAATTAAATGAACAATTAATTTCAAATCCAGATACAGGACTGGTAGCCGGTTCTGGAGGGCCAAGCACAGCAAACTTTTTAAGGGCTTTTGATACCGCTAGAGAAAAGGGTCCCAAAAGAGTTGGCCCATTTATGGTCCCCAGGTGCATGAGTTCTACTGTGTCAGCTTGCCTTTCAACTATGTTTAAAATTAAGGGACTTAATTATTCAATTACGTCAGCCTGTTCAACTTCATCACATTGTATAGGAGTTGCATCAGATTATATAAAATATGGGAAACAAAAAATAATTTTTGCAGGTGGCGGTGAAGAACTAGATTGGACATTGTCAGTTTTGTTTGATGCTATGGGTGCCATGTCAAGTAAATATAACAACTACCCAGAGAAAGCCTCAAGACCATATGATATAAATAGGGACGGATTTGTTATAGCTGGAGGTGGAGGAATTTTAGTTCTTGAAGAGATGGAACATGCAATAAATAGAGGTGCGAAAATATATGGAGAAATTCTTGGACACGCGGCAAATTCTGATGGACACGACATGGTTGCCCCTAGTGGAGAAGGTGCAATCAGATGTATGAACCAAGCCTTAAGTGGTGTTGAAAGAAAAATTGATTATATAAACTCACATGGGACAAGTACTCCTGTAGGTGATATTCAAGAAATAGAATCAATAAAGCATGTTTTTAAAAACAAGAATTATTTACCTAAGATTTCTAGTACAAAATCACTAACTGGTCACTCTCTTGGTGCTACTGGAGTCCATGAAGCAATATACACTCTAATAATGATTAATAAAAATTTTGTAGCAGGATCTGCAAATATTGAAGACCCTGACCCCGGGATTGTTGATGTTGACATTCCCAGATTTGCAGAAAAAAATTTAAATATAGATGTTGCACTTTCTAACTCATTCGGATTTGGAGGCACGAATGCTTGCTTGGTTCTTTCAAAATTTTTTGAGAATAAAAAATGAAACTTATGGGCAATAAAAAAGGTGTTATTATGGGAGTTGCCAATGAGAGATCAATAGCTTGGGGAATAGCGAAACAACTTAAAACTCATGGTGCAGAATTAATTTTTACCTATCAGACAGAAAATTTAAAAAAAAGAATTTTACCCTTAATTGAAAAAATAGGCTGTCACGAAATTTATCAATGTGATGTTTCTCTAAACCAAAATCACGAAAACTCAATAGAGAGTGTCTTTAAAAAAATAAAATCAACTCATAAAGAAATTGACTTTGTTGTGCATGCCTTAGCTTTTTCTGATAAGGAAGAATTGAAGGGTAGATATATTGAAACATCAAGAAACAATTTTTTAAAAACATTAGATGTTTCAACTTTTAGTTTCACAAGAATTGCTAAAGTTTCGAAAAATTTCATCAGCTCTAATGGTGGTTGTCTTCTTACATTAACCTACTTAGGAGCTGTTAGAACTACTCCTAACTACAATGTAATGGGCATAGCAAAAGCAGCGTTAGAAACATCAGTTAAATATTTATCAATGGATTTAGGTCCTAAAAAAATTAGAGTTAATGCAATTTCTGCTGGACCTATGAAAACCCTTGCTGGGGCTGCCATTACAGGGGCAAGACATGTTTTTAGATATTCAGAAAAAGTTGCTCCTTTAAAAAATAATCCTAATTTAGATCAAGTTGGTAATGCTGCATTGTATCTTTTGTCTGAATTGTCTGGGGGAGTTACAGGTGTCATTCATCACGTAGATGGCGGATTACATGCCGTCGGTGTGCCAGTACAAAAAGATATAGAATTTTAAAAAAAATTATTATTTATTTTTCCATTCAGGTTTTCTTTTTTCTGCGAAAGCGTTCATGCCTTCTGTATGATCCTCAAGAGCAAAGGTTGAATAAAATAGGGATCTTTCTGCCCTAAGCCCTTCTTCCAGGGGTGTTTCATAACTTAAATTTACTGATTCCTTTGCCAGCCTTGCCAATGCTGATGATTTATTGGCAATCTTAGTCGCTATCTCATTAACTTTTTGTTCAAATTCATTCTTTTCGAATACCTTTGCTACTAAACCTGCTTTCTCTGCATCAGCTGCATCAATCATATCACCAGTAAGTATAGCATACATTGCCTTTGATTTGCCTATAAACCTAGGCATTCTTTGGCTTCCACCTGCACCAGGGATTGCTCCTACATTGATTTCAGGTTGACCAAACTTAGCATCCTCACAAGCTATTATAAAATCACAAGCCATTGCAAGCTCACATCCACCACCTAAAGCAAAACCATTGACTGCAGCAAAAATTGGTTTTTGAATATTAGAAAAATATGACCAATTCTTTTCAATATATCTAGACTCAGAAATTTTAGCATACGTAAGTGGCAACATTTCTTTTAGATCCGCACCTGCAGCAAAAGCCTTGGAAGAACCCTTTAGCACGATACACTTTACATCTTTATTTTCATCAAAAGATCTACAAGATTCATAAATTTGTTTTATAAATCCGGCTGACAGGGGATTTAGTGGATTTTCATGGTTTAATGTAACCCAACCAACCTTTTCAATTATATCGCTAACAACCCATTCAGTTTTATTATCATATTTGGTCATTATTTACTCCTAACTTTCTATTTTTCTAAATCCTCTCCTGACTCTTGATCTACTCTTTTCATCGATAATTTCACTTTGCCTCTATCATCAAATCCAATAACTTTTACTTTTACCAATTCCCCTTCCTTACAAATATCAGTTGTTTTTTCGGTTCTTTGATCTTGTAGCTCTGAAATATGCACTAACCCATCTCGATTGCCAAGAAAGTTAACAAAAGCTCCAAAATCAACAGTTTTAACAACTTTTCCAGAATAAACTTTCCCAAGTTCAGGCTCTACAATAATATCGTTAATCCTCTTCATTGCCGCATCTAGACATTCATCATTTGGAGAAGCAACTTTAAGTGTCCCATCATCATCTATATCTATTTTAGAATTGGTACTTTCACATATATCTTTAATCACCTTACCCGAGGGTCCAATAATTTCCTTTATTTTTTCTACTTTTATCTTCAAAATTTTAATTTTAGGCGCATTATCTGCGAGAGAAGATCTAGGTTTAGATATAGCTTTTTTCATCTCTGACAATATATATTTTCTTCCTTCTAATGCCTGATCTAGAGCAATTTTCATAATATTACTCGTGATAGATGTAATCTTTATGTCCATTTGAAGGCTAGTTATGCCATCTTTAGTTCCTGCAACTTTAAAATCCATATCACCCAAGTGATCTTCATCTCCCAAAATATCTGATAGAACCACATATTCATCTTTTTCCTTTATTAATCCCATCGCAATTCCAGCAATAGGTTTATGAATTGGAACACCTGCATCCATTAAAGCTAAAGATGTTCCGCATACAGTTGCCATTGAAGATGAGCCATTCGATTCAGTGATTTCAGAAACAATGCGAATTGTATAAGGAAAATCATCTAACGATGGCAATAATGGATGAATAGCTCTCCATGCTAATTTCCCATGGCCAATTTCTCTTCTTCCAGGCGTGCCAACTCTGCCAGCTTCTCCCACCGAATATGGAGGAAAATTATAGTGAAGTAAAAAATGTTCTTTTTTGTCTCCATCCAGACCATCAATAAATTGGTTGTCTTGAGAAGAGCCTAGAGTAGCTACAACCAATGCCTGTGTTTCTCCCCTAGTAAAAAGAGCTGAACCATGAGCTTTTGGTAGAGTACTAACTTCTGCAACTATATTCCTCACAGTTTTGTTATCACGACCATCTATTCTTTTCTTAGTTTTCAGAATTGAAGAACGGACAATATTTGCTTCTTCGTTTTTAATTACTGAAGATAAAATATTTTTGTCAATATCTTCACCAAGTTCTTCAAAAATTTTAAGTTTTATATTTTCTAAAGAATTAGATCTTTCAGATTTTTCTTTTATTTTATAAGCATTTTTAAAATCATCTTTAAACTTTTTAACCAATTTAACATAGTTTTTTTCTTCCACTGGCTCATCATCAGAAATTTCAATAGGCTCCTTGGCAGCTACTTCAGCCAATTCTACTATAGCTTTAATAACAGACTTCATTTCTTTATGTCCAAAATCAACTGCACCTAGCATAATTTTTTCATTCAATTCACAAGCTTCAGATTCCACCATCAAAACACCCTCGTTTGTACCAGCAACAACCAAATCCAACTTCTGATCTTTATATTCCGGTACCTTAGGGTTAAGTGAATATTTTTTACCGTTCCATCCCACTCTGCATGCTCCAAGAGGGCCCATAAAAGGTAATCCAGATATAGTCAGGGCAGCAGAAGCACCAATTATTGCAACAATGTCTGGATCATTCTCAAAATCATATTCCAGCACAGTAGCAATTATTTGTGTCTCACGTTTAAAATTTTTATGAAAAAGCGGTCTTATTGGCCTATCAATTAATCTGCAAACTAGAGTTTCTTTCTCAGATGGCCTACCTTCTCTTTTAAAAAAACCACCAGGGATTTTCCCTGCAGCAAATGCCTTTTCTTGATAATTAACAGTTAACGGAAAAAAATCTGCATCACTGTCTTTTTTTGATGCAACAGCCGTACACAATACTGTTGTTCCTCCATAAGTAACTAAAACAGCTCCATCAGCTTGTCTGGCTATCTTACCAGTTTCAAAAATTAAATTACTATCCCCAAATTTCACTTCTTTACGATAAACTTCGAACATTAAAATACCTTTAAAAAATTGATTAAATTAAAATTAAAAAAAACGGATGATTATTATCTTCTTAACCCTAAAGATTTTATCAAACCATTATATTGACTTTCGTTATTATTTTTTATGTAAGTTAAAAGATTTCTTCTTTTACCTACCATGGTCAAAAGACCTCTTCGTGAAATAAAATCTTTATGATGTTCTTTCAAATGTTCCGTCAGAGACTTAATTCTTTCAGTTAATATAGCAACTTGAACATCGGCTGATCCTGTGTCTTTCTCATTTGTCTTATATTTATTGATTAATTCTTCTTTCTTTAATTTAGTTATTGACATAATTTCCTCATTTAAACATTAAATACTTTTATCGGCTTAATTATATTTTTTTCAATCTTAGATAAAGCGACTGGAATTCGATTATTAAAACAATATATAATTTGATTTTTATCAAAATTAGAATAGTTGTTAATAAAATTATCCAATTCTCCAGTTCTCAATTTTTGACCATTCCTTATTCTTGTTGTTTCTATTTTGGACAACTTTATTCCAGGCAAAACTCTTAAAATTCTATCCATTGAAATTAAATTTTTTAAAATCAATGGACTATGTCCTAATTTTTCTGATAAATCCAGTAAAA
>CACAMV010000027.1 GCA_902533695.1 uncultured SAR116 cluster alpha proteobacterium | reverse complement strand
GTTCGCTATTGAATTAATATCAGTAGGTACCATTTCTCCTTCAATTTCTTGCATCTGACCAGTTGAATCTCCCCATCCACCTAAAATAACAGAAATAAAATTTCTATTCATGGCTTTACACATTATATATGATAATATGGCTCCAGAAGAACCGACCAAGGCACCAGTTACTATTAAAAGATCATTCCCTAAAAGAAATCCAGTTGCTGATGCCGCCCATCCTGAATATGAATTTAACATTGACACCACGACAGGCATGTCCGCTCCGCCGATTGCTAGAACTAAATGTGCTCCAATTATAAAGGCTAAAATTGTCATGGCAATTAATGTCCAAATACCATAATTATTTAAAAACATATAACCCAAAATAATACAACAAAGTGCCATAGAAATATTTAAAAAATGTCTAGCAGGTAATATCAATGCTTTCCCAGTTATTACTTCTGAAAGTTTACCATATGCTACTACAGAGCCTGTGAATGTAATCGCGCCAATAAAAACCCCCAAAAATATCTCAATTTCATGAATTATAATCTCAACAGGTAATAAATTATTTGGTGGTTCCAATGATGAATTTATTCCTATAAAAACAGCTGCCAAACCAACAAACGAATGCAAAGCCGCTACTAGCTGAGGCATACCGGTCATCTTTACTCTCAGAGCAACAATAGTTCCAATTATTGATCCTAAAATTAATGAAGGAACCAACCATTTGTTAAAAGTTATATTTGGTCCAAGGATTGTTCCAATCACAGCTATAATCATACCAACTATACCAAACCAAACAGCTCTTTTTGCTTTTTCCTCATTACTGAGACCACCAAGTGAAAGAATAAATAAAACACTTGATGCTATGTATAAAGCTGTAAGTAATTCTTTTGTCATTTTTTTGTTAGCTTTTCTTAAACATTGCAAGCATTCTTTTGGTAACTAAAAATCCACCTACAATATTAATCGTAGCAATCAAAACTGATATTGTTGCCAAAATGTTTACTATGAAATTTGATGATCCTATTTGCAATAGAGCTCCTACAATTATTATTCCAGAAATTGCATTGGTAACTGCCATTAAAGGTGTGTGAAGAGAATGAGAGACATTCCAAATTACTTGAAAACCTACAAAACAAGATAGAACAAATACAATAAAATGCTGCATAAATGTTGGTGGGGCAAAATTACCGATCAAAATCATAATTAAAGACCCCAGAATTAACAAAGTTGTTTGATGTCTTCCAAATTTTTTTTCTTTATCTCTTTTTTCAGTTTCAAGATCTTCTTGAGATTTTTTACTTAAACTACCATTGCTTTTAGCAATTGCTGGCACTTTAAGAGGTGGAGGGGGATATGTAATTTTTCCATCAAAAATTACAGTTGAACCCCTTATGACATCATCACTCATATTGATGTTAATTTTACCATCATTATTTGGAGTTAGATCATCAATCATATGTCGAATATTTGTCGAATATAGATTTGAGGATTGTGAAGCCATTCTACTTGGAAAATCTGTATACCCAATTATTTTTACTTTATTTTTTGTTTCTATTATTTTTCCAACTTTAGTCAATTCACAATTACCACCTTGTTCTGAAGCTAAATCTACTATTATTGAACCTGCTTTCATAAGTTTGACCATTTCTTGAGGCCACAAATTAGGAGCTGGTTTACCAGGAATTAATGCTGTGGTTATCACTATATCAATTTCTGGAGCCTGCTCTTTGAATAATTCCATTTCTTTATCAATGAATTCTTTAGAAGCTGGTTTAGCATAACCCCCTTCTCCAGAGCTGTCTGAAGGAAAATCAAGCATTAAAAACTCTGCCCCCATAGATTCTATTTGCTCAGCAACTTCAGGCCTTACGTCAAATGATCTAACTATTGCTCCTAAAGATTGAGCAGTTCCAATGGCAGCTAAACCAGCGACTCCTGCGCCTATAACCAAAACTTTTGCTGGAGGAACTTTCCCTGCCGCAGTTATTTGACCTGTAAAAAATTTACCAAAATTATTTCCTGCCTCTATAACTGCTCGATATCCAGCAATATTTGCCATAGAAGATAATGCATCCATTTTTTGTGCTCTACTAATTCTGGGTATCATATCCATAGCTATAACATTGATATTTTTCTTTTTTAATTCATTTAGAATTTTTTTGTTTTGAGCTGGCCAAATAAAAGCAATTAAGGTTGTATGAGCTTTCATCAAATTCAATTCTTCTTTTTCAGGTCCGCGCACTTTGATAATAATATCAGAAGTTTGCCAAAGTAATTTTTGAGATTTTATAATCTTGACTCCGACAATTTTGTATTCTTCATCAGAATATTGTGAATTCAAGCCAGCTTTTGATTGTAATTGACATTTAAATCCTAATTTCTGTAGTTCAATAGAACTGGAGGGGGTTAAGGCAACTCTTTTTTCGCCATTTATTATTTCTTGAGGACATCCAATTAACATTATTAACTCTTTCATTTAATTGACTAGCAAATCAAGAGATTAACGCAATTAATATTTTATAAAAATGTAATTAATTATCTATGAATTGAGAAAAATTGAAAAAATTAATAACCTTCTCTTTCTAATCTTTTCCTCATAAGTTTCCTTACTCTTCTTGTACTCTCTGCTAATTCTCTTGCCTTACGCTCAGAGGGTTTTTCATAAACTCTTCTATTCTTCATCTCTCTAAACATTCCCTCTCTCTGCATTTTTTTCTTTAAAATGCGTAAAGCTTGGTCAACATTATTATCTCTTACTGATACATACATATTTTTTCCTTAGAAGGGGTGTTTAGCACGAAATTATATTTGATAGCAAGCGTTTTAAAATTTTTTGAGTGAATTTATATTTATATTTAATTGACAAGAGCTTGAATTAATTTATTTAAAATAATATGAGAAGTGAAGATAATCTAAAAAAATTTAAAAATAAATTACTTTTATCAATGTTAAACCATATTCCTTTTGATAGATGGTCATGGCAAGCTTTGTACAGGAGTGCAGAAGATTTAAAGTTATTTAAAAAAGATTTGACTATACAAGATAAAGAAAGATTGAGAGCGGTTTTTGATCATGATTTAGTTCAACCAATAGAATTATTAAACGATTTGTTAGACCAGTCGATGAAATCAAAGTATTCCAAACAAAAAAAAGAACCAAACAAAATTCCAGAAAAAATAAAGGCACTCATTCTATTTAGACTTCAAGAATGCAAAAATTTTAAAGAAAGTATAAGGTTAAGTTTAACACAAATGAGCTTGCCCTATAATTCGAAAAGATCAATAAAAATGTTGTATAAAACATGTGATGACATTTGGAGAATAGCTGGAGACACTTCAACGGACTTTTCATTTTATACTAAAAGATTTATACTTTCTGGAGTTTATACTTCAACACTTATGTTTTGGATTAATGACGAATCTAATGACTTAAAAGAAACTGAAAATTTTCTAGAAAGAAGATTATATGATGTTTCTAAAATTGGAAAAGTTAAACTTTCAACAATGGAAATCCTGAGTTCTAAGAGTAAACTTAATTTTAAGGATGTAATTTTAAGAAATATAAAATATAGACCATTAAGCAATTTTTTTAAAAACTTCAGATAGTTATTTTATGCCAATTAAAATACCAGATAACTTACCGGCAAGAAAGTCATTGCTAAAAGAATCCGTTGACGTAATAGATAGTAGTCTTGCAGAAAGACAAGATATCCGACCATTAAGATTTATTTTATTAAATTTAATGCCAAAAAAAATAGCTACAGAAATACAGTTTGCTAGATTAATTGGAGCATCTCCTTTGCAGATTGAATTAACCCTTATGACAACAAAATCTTACATTCCTAAAAACACCAAAAATGACTACTTAATTGAATTTTATAAGACAATAGACGATGTAAGAGATAAAAGTTTTGATGTTCTAATTGTTACTGGTGCACCAGTTGAAACTTTGCCTTTTGAAAAAGTTAAATATTGGGAGGAATTGTTAGAAATTTTAGATTGGTCCAGTAAAAATGTTTTTAGAAAAGTAGGAATTTGTTGGGGGGCTCAAGTTTTATTAAGAGTTTTATTTGATATAGAAAAGCATATGTTGCCAGAAAAAATGTTTGGAATATACGACCATTTTTTAACCAGTAGCAATGATAGGCTTTTGCAAGGATTTATGGATCATTTCCCAATGCCAGTTTCACGGTATACAGAAACCAGGAAGTTAGATCTACAGAAAAAAGGACTGGATATTTTGGCATTTTCACAAAAATCTGGAGTAGGCATGGTTAGATGCCCTAAATCAAAGGATTTATTTATTTTAAATCATCTGGAATATGATGCAAATACTCTTAGTGACGAATTTTTAAGAGATAAGACTGAAAATTTAAATGTAAAAATTCCAGAGAATTACTTTCCTGATAATGATATCAAACAAATGCCTGTTAATCGATGGCGTCCTTATGCATTTTTGCTTTTCACAAATTTTATAAATGAAGTTTATCAAGATGTGCCATTTAACTTTTGTAAAACTTGAACTTAAAATATCAGTTTAATTTAATTTTCTAGTTATATGGCCCATTTTCCTACCATTTTTGATTTCTTTTTTGCCATAAATATGAGGGAAATAATTTCCAAATGAAAAAAAATCACTCAAGTCATTAATTTCATCTCCTAAAATATTTTCCATTTCCCAAAACCCATAATTTTCAACATCAACAATTTTATGACCTAGTATAGATCCAATCAGAATGTCAAACTGACTTTTATTGCAACCTTCAATTGTCCAGTGAAACGAGTTATGTGGTCTAGGTGCAATCTCGTTGAAAACAATAGTTCCATCATGTAATTCAAACATTTCTATTGTTAGTAAACCAACAAGGTTTAGTAGATTTGATAAAATTTTTGTTAATTTCATTATTTTATTTTTTGAAAAAATTCCAATTTTAGCGGGTGCTATTGTTCTTCTTAATATTCCATTATCGTGAATATTTTCAGAGATGGGGAAAAAGCATTCGCTTAGATTAGAACTTCTTGCATACAATATTGAAATTTCTCTTTTAAACTCAATTTTTTCTTCTAATATACATTCTGCAAAATTTGTATCTGTCCAAATTTCTTCAAGGTTACTTTTCTTGTCTATAATAGTCTGACCTTTACCATCATAACCTTGAGAGTTGGTTTTTAAAATTGCTTTATAATTTAATTCTTTTGCATATTTCTTTAATTCACTAAATGAATTTATTTTAAACCATCTTGGCACGATGAAGCCCGCTTGTTGTGCTAATTTTTTTTCTTTATCTCTAAATTGTGCATTCATAAATGTTTTGCTATTTGGGTAAACTAATGTTTTTTTTGAGAGATAATCAAGGGTTGTTGATGGAATATTTTCAAATTCAGATGTAGCACAAATAACTTCCTTAGCAAATGTTTCAAGTTTGTTCTTATCATTCCAATCACCATGTAAAACCTTGGTCACTACATTCTCAGCAGGATTATCTCCTTTTGGACAATATAAGTATGTAGGGAACCCAAACTTTGAGGCTGAAACTGCTATCATTTTCCCGAGTTGTCCGCCACCTAAAATACCGATCAAATTATTTTTAGATGGATAAAAAGGAGTTTGTTTTTTATTTTTTTTCATCAAATTTCATTGGTTCTATAGGAACATTTTTAGTTAAAGAATTTTTCCAATTAGACAAATTTTTTTTATTGATTGATCTGATAAACTTAAAATTTCAGCAGCAAAAATTGCTGCATTTACTGCTCCTGAAAGCCCAATCGACATCGTACCTACTGGAACTCCTTTTGGCATTTGAACAATTGAAAAAAGACTATCCAGGCCTAAGAGCGGTTCAATATTTATTGGAACTCCAATTACAGGTAAACTTGTATGAGAAGATATCATTCCTGGCAAGTGAGCAGATCCTCCTGCACCTGCGATTATAACTTTTAAACCTCTTTTAGATGCATTTAATCCGTATTCGTTCATTCTGACAGGAGTTCTATGAGCAGAGATAATTTTGCATTCATGCTCAATTTTTAAATTAAGTAAAATATTGTGTGCTTCCATCATTATTTTCCAATCAGACTGACTACCCATAATGATTCCAACAAGTGGTTTTTTATTTTTTTGATCCATTTAAAGAGCTTTTAATTTTGATCCAAATTTTCTTCTATGGTTCCACCAGATTTAATTATCTCTTTTTCTAAATCATCTTTTGAACATAAGTTTAGTAAAACTGGATGTTTAGCTGTAATATTTAAAATGTTCCAATGAGTCCTAGTTCTAATTTTTTCGATAGTTGATTTTGTTGTTCCAACTAACTTTGAAATTTGACTATCTTTGAGTTCAGGGTGATTCTTTACCATCCATGCTACAGCATTTGGTTTATCTCCTCTCCTAGATAAAGGTATATATTTGGGACCCTTGGTTCTATCACTGGAAATTGGCAAAACATTATCAGATTGTTTCAATCTGGCATTTGGATCTTTAGAACATTTTTCTATCTCTTGTTTTGTAAGTTGACCATTTTGGATTGGATCAAATCCCAAGATGCCCTGTCCAACATCACCATCTGCAATTGCTTGAATTTCCAAAACATGTAAGTTACAAAATTCTGAAATTTGTTCAAAACTTAATGTGGTATTATCTATCAACCATACAGCTGTTGCTTTTGGCATTAATAGAGAAGACATTTTTTTCTCCATAGCTTATTTGTTTGTATATTAACTAACTAGTTTTTAAATTATAAAATGTCAATTTTAGAATATAAAATTATTTTTTAAATATTGTTATCATAATTAATATTTAATGAATAATTTTTATAAAAACATTTTAATGTTTTGTTTTTTGCATTTAAATATCTAGTTTTCATTAGGCTAAAACCAAATGCGTTATTATTCTCTGTTTGTCTTAAAAATACAATTTCTCCAATATCTAAATTATCTAATGTCAAAGTTCTAAAGTTTTTATCGAAATTTAACCGTTCTTTAGTTAAAGATTGAAATGAACTAAAGCGGTTTTTTGTTTTTCCTTTATATTTTACCCTTGCAAGAACTTCTTGACCGATAAAGCATCCTTTTTCAAAACTTACACCATTGTTTATAAACATACCAATTTCAAAAGGAAAAATTTTGTTTGCTGGTATTTCTTCTTCACCTTCGGGAACACAATCATCAATTTTTGCTTGAAAATACCACTGCAATACATCATCCAATTCACCAAATTTATTACATATCAAATCACTAGGTTTAATATAAACTCTTCCAACATCCATTTTAGAAAATCTAAGATCAATTTTTACTCTTTCTGAAATTTTTAAATTATTTGTAACTAATACTTTAAGGTCAGATTTAATAATACTTATATCTTTTCTTAGACTATAAAGTTTTAACTTTTTTACGAATTCATCCAATTGGTTTTCACTACACTCAATGTAAATAGACTGATTGATTGAATTATAAAATATCAACAGGTCAAATAAAATCTTTCCTTGTGGAGTAAGTAAAGCGGATGGAGAAACTTCATCATTAGTTAATTTAAGGACATCTGAAGTTAAAATATTGTTTAAAAACTCCCTATTGTCTGGGCCAGTAATTTTTACAATTCGTCTATTTTTTAAAATTGAAATTTTTTTTTGCATAAGAAATCTTACATAAATCCAGATTGTAAGCAAATTATATCAAATCAGATTTAAATAGCATTAAAAATATATTACATGTTTTCTCCTTTCGGTATCACAACTCGAATGCTTACAAACAAATAATTTATTAAACAATATTTAAAGTTTATTTATAGCGCTTATCACCGCTAATATTGGCGCTAAAGTGATGCTAGTATGAATCCCGCAACCAAAAACAGAAGAATTTTTATGGTTAGAAAGTTCTACATATGCTGCAGATTCAGCTTTAGATGTTGCACTTCTAGTATTCTGGCCAAAATCTTTTAATTTAAAATTTAATTTAAAATTTTCTCTCATGCCATTTATAAAAGCTGAGATAGGTCCATTTCCTTCACTTTTAAATTTTGTAATTTTATTTTCATAGCCTATTTTTGCTTCAACAATCTCTAATCCAGAACTTCGATTCGAGGCTTTTGATTCAAATTTAATTAGTTTAAAAGGGTTATCTAAAATAAATTTCGACACAAAAATATTCCATATTTTTTCACTTGTGATTTCTAAACCAGAATGATCAGCTTCTTTCTGAACAAATTTTGACAATTCTATTTCAGCGTTTCTAGGCAATCTTACTTGATGGTCATTTTCTAGAATCCAAGCAGTACCGCCTTTCCCAGACTGACTGTTTACTCTAATTATAGCTTCATATGTTCTTCCTAAATCTGCTGGGTCAATTGGTAAATACGGAACTTCCCATTTTTCTGAGTTTGATTTTTCCACTGCGTCCATACCTTTCCTAATGGCATCTTGGTGGCTTCCAGAAAAAGCAGTATGTACTAATGAACCAGCATAAGGATGTCTTTGATGGACAGGCAATCTATTACAATACTCAGCAACCTTAATTAAAGAATTAATCTCGCTGAAATTTAAATTTGGGTTAACACCTTGTGTGAATAAATTTAGACCAAGCGTTATCAAATCTACATTTCCTGTTCTCTCTCCATTTCCAAATAAGGTTCCTTCGACTCTCTCAGCCCCAGCCATTACGCCTAATTCCGTTGCAGCTATTGCTGTCCCTCTATCATTATGAGGATGTAATGAAAGTATTATTCTTTCACGATTTGAAAAATTATTACTCATCCATTCTATTTGATCTGCGTATATATTTGGTGTTGACATTTCAACTGTAGCTGGAAGATTAATGATAATAGGATTTGTAGGGCTAGCTTCCCAAATATCTAAAACACTTTCACAAACTTCAAGGGCGTATTCAATTTCAGTTCCAGTAAAACTTTCAGGAGAATATTCATATCTTACATTTGTGTCTGGTAGTTTTGAAATATTATCTTTTATAATTTTCGCTCCATCTGTTGCTATTTTTTTTATACCTTTCATATCTTCTTTGAAGACAACTTTTCTCTGAAGAGTGCTTGTTGAATTGTACAAGTGAACAATTACATTCTTACATCCCTCTAAACTTTTAATAGTTTCTTTAATTAATTCTTCCCTTGCTTGGGTTAAGACTTGGATGGTAACATCTTCAGGAATGTGATCTTCGGTTATCAGTTTTCTGACAAAATTAAAATCTGTTTCAGATGCTGAAGGAAATCCTACTTCAATTTCTTTAAAACCAACTTCAACTAGTTTTTGAAAAAAAATCATTTTTCTTTCCGAATCCATTGGCTCTACTAATGCTTGATTACCATCACGTAAATCTACAGAACACCATGTAGGACAGGTTTTAATTTGTTTATTAGGCCAAGTTCTATTTTTAATTTTAACTGGGGGATAAGCTGAATATTTTTTATTTTTCGTCATCATAATTATATTGAGACCTTTTTGAAAATTTATTTAGAGTTAAAATTATAAACCTCGTGACTTCTTTAAGTCAGCGTAATAATGTAAAACCAAAAAACTTTTTAAAAAAAAATTATGTGACTTTATTACCATCATGTAAAAATAATTACATTTAACATTAGATAACGTCAATTCATTTAGTCAATAATAAAACATTTTATTTATTGTCTTGAAATAGTATTTTAGAAGTATATTTAAGTTCTTGTTTTATGAAAAATTTAAATCACATCAGAAACTTTTCAATTATTGCTCATATTGATCATGGGAAATCAACTCTTGCTGATCGTTTAATACAAAAGTGTGGGGCTCTTGAAAATAGAGAAATGAAAGAGCAAATTTTGGATAATATGGAAATAGAAAGGGAAAGGGGTATTACCATAAAGGCCCAAACTGTAAGATTAAAATATAAACATGATGATGGTATTACTTATACTTTAAATTTAATGGATACGCCAGGGCATGTAGATTTTTCCTATGAAGTTTCTAGATCTTTGTCAGCTTGTGAAGGGTCTCTCTTGGTTGTTGATTCATCGCAAGGTGTTGAGGCACAAACTTTAGCAAATGTTTATCAAGCAATTGATTCCAATCATGAAATATTAACTGTTTTAAATAAGATTGATTTGCCAGCATCTGAACCAGATAGAATAAGAAATCAAATCGAAGAGGTCATAGGATTGCCAGGTAAAGACGCTATTGAGGTTTCCGCTAAAACAGGTGAAGGTGTTCAAGATTTACTGAGTTCTCTTGTTAAGAATTTACCTCCACCAATTGGAGACGAAAAAAAGCCACTTAAGGCAATGCTTGTTGATAGTTGGTTTGACCCATATCTTGGTATTTTAACCTTAGTACGAGTGATTGATGGTAATATAATTAAGGGTCAAAAAATACGTTTTATGTCTACTAAAGCCACTTACTCAGTAGAAGCTTTAGGCGTATTTACTCCAAAGATTAAAAATGTTGATGTACTTGGGCCTGGAGAAATTGGATTTATAACAGCATCTGTAAAAACTGTAGCTGATTGTAAAGTTGGAGATACTATAACTGATGATAAAAAACCAGTTTCTGAAATGCTTAAAGGTTTTAAGCCTTCTGTGCCAGTGGTTTTTTGTGGTCTTTTCCCAACAGATAATGCCGACTTTTCTGATTTAAGAGAAGCATTATCAAAATTATCATTAAACGACGCTTCATTTAGTTTTGAAGCTGAAACTTCTGCTGCCCTAGGTTTTGGTTTTAGATGTGGCTTTTTAGGGTTATTACACATGGAAATTGTTAGGGAAAGACTTAATAGAGAATTTGGTCTAGAACTGATTTCCACTGCACCGTCTGTTGTATACAAAATAAAAAAAACAGATGGCGAGATGTTAGAATTGCATAATCCAGCGGATCTTCCGGAAACAAATTTAATAGAATATATTGAGGAACCTTGGATTAAGGCTACCATAATGGTTCCTGATCAATATGTTGGGCCTGTGCTAACTTTATGCACAACTAGAAGAGGTGAGCAAATTGATTTAAGTTATATAGGATCTCGTGCAATGATTATTTATAATCTTCCTTTAAATGAGATAGTTTTTGATTTTTATGATAGATTAAAGAGCGTAACATCGGGTTATGCGAGCTTTGATTATCAAATAGATAGTTATAGAATCGGGAATCTTGTAAAGGTATCAATATTGGTTAATGGAGATCAAGTCGATGCTTTAGCTATGATTACTAATAAAGAACAGTCAGAACAAAGAGGAAGAGCAATTTGTTTAAAACTTAAAGATCTTATTCCAAGACAATTATTTAAGGTAGCTTTACAGGCAGCTATTGGTAGTAAAATCATTGCAAGAGAGACAATAAGCGCTGTTAGAAAAGATGTAACGGCTAAATGTTATGGAGGAGATATAACAAGGAAAAGAAAACTATTAGAGAAACAAAAAGCTGGTAAGAAAAAAATGAGACAATTCGGACAAGTTGAAATACCACAGAATGCTTTTTTCGAGGCTTTAAAGTTATAAAAGATTTTATCTAGTTAGTTTTTTTCTTTTTCTTATTCCAAAATAAATTAATAAAAAAGAAAATAATCCTAAAGCAGGTCCAGCTGGTAGATTTAGGATTGATGAAATAACAGGGTGCCATAAAAACCCAGAACAATTTAAAATTTCTAGGGTGGCGCAAGGGTCAATATATCTACTTATGATCGCTTCAGAAAATTGGAGACTTTCAGAACCCAAATGATACCATAATTGTCCAATTTGTGTTACTCCCTTAGATCCATTCAAATGAATAGATACATCGAAATAATTGCTAACAAGTGTTAATACAAAAAATATTAGCCCCAAGATTATTAATAGTCGTCCCATCATATTCTTATTTAAAAATTATTAATTATACTATATAAGAAATTTTTTATATATGAATATTTTTTTGGAGAGGTGGCCGAGTGGTTTAAGGCGCACGCTTGGAAAGCGTGTATAGTAGCAATACTATCGAGGGTTCGAATCCCTCTCTCTCCGCCAATAAGATAACTACCTTAAGTCATGCTGTGTCATAAACCTAAGGTGAGTCTCAATTTTATTGACGAAGGCTCTTCAAGCTATTTCACTCTAAATCATCTTTAATCAACCCAACTTGTAGACCGAGTTGTAGACTGGAGATGACATGAAAAAATTAAATGCGAGAAAATTATTATTTTTACCTAAGGACAAATACCATGACGGTGAAGGGCTTTATATATCCATCTCGAGCCCTGGAAAAGGTAAATGGAGTTTTCGTTATACAATCAATAAACAAGCAAGAGAAATGGGTCTTGGTAAATTTCCTGATGTATCTCTTTTAGAGGCAAGACAACATGCATTAAGTAATAAACAATTACTAAGAAAAAAAATTGACCCTATTGATGAGAAAAATAGAGTTGAGGTTTTAAGACAACAACAAAATAAAAAGTTTTCAGATATAGCAGAGTTATATATTTCTAAAAAGAAAGAAGCTGAATGGACTAATCCCAAAAGTGCTCAGCAATGGCGAAACTCTATTAACACTTATGCTTCACCATTGTTAGACACAAAGCCTTTTATTGATATTAACCGTGATGATATTATCAGTGTTTTACAACCAATTTGGAATACAAAAACAGAAACGGCAAGACGTATTCAACAAAGATTATTTCTTATATTTTCATTCGCAAAAATTAGAGGTTGGTACGATAAAGATAATCCAGCTTCTTGGAAGGAACACCTTATTCATATTCTGCCAGACCCTTACAAAATTCAAAGAGTTAAACATTTTTCTTCTCTGCCTTATTCGAGAATAATAGATTTTTATAAAGAGCTTTATGAGTTTGATTTGTTATCAGCTTACGCAATGAGATTATTGATGTTAACAGCAACTAGAACCAAAGAAGTCATTGAGTCTGAGTTTGATGAATTTAATTTACAAAGAAAAATATGGATTATTCCAGCAGAAAAAATGAAAACAAAAAAAGAACATAAAGTTCCTTTATCAGATGAAGCTATAAAAATAGTGGAGTTAATGAGAAGAAAACATAATCATCATTTTGTTTTTACAAACCCAGCAACAGGAAAACATATTTCAAATGGAGCGATGCTTGTTTTTTTAAAAAAAGAATTTTCTCATCTTAAAATCACTGTTCATGGTTTCAGGTCAACCTTTAGGGATTGGGCAGAAGAAACAGGAAAATATCAGCATCATGCAATTGAGTTTTGTCTCGCTCATCAATTACCAAACAAAGTAGAAAAGGCTTATTTAAGGTCTAATCTTTTTGGATTAAGAATAAGAATCATGAATGATTGGGAGCAGTATTTAATTTCTAAAAAAACGTGACCTAAGCTTGTTTGACATAAGATAATATGGTAAAATTAAATAACTACAACCTACACAATAATTTGTGGCTAACTCACGGCAAGGCGAAACCCTGGGGTGTGAGGATTTCAACACGTACAACAATGTACTCTTACTTCGGGATAGATTATTAATCTAGTGGCGAAGGTTCTAACAATTAAAATTTATTTTAGGAAGGAATCTTTAAGATGAAATCAATTTATATAAGTAAAAAAGAAGTTGCCAGAAAACTCAATATCAGTCCATCAACAGT
>CACAMV010000026.1 GCA_902533695.1 uncultured SAR116 cluster alpha proteobacterium | reverse complement strand
GCCAAAACACCTTCAGATTTACTTTTATACGCTGAAAGTTTACACGTAGAAAATGCAAGCAATTTGAGAAAACAAGACATGATGTTTGCTTGTTTAAAAAAGTTAGCAGAGAATGAAATAGCAATTTATGGTGCTGGAGTTTTAGAGGTTTTATCTGATGGTTTTGGTTTTCTAAGATCAGCTGAATCAAATTACTTAGCTGGAGCGGATGATATATATGTTTCACCAAGTCAAGTTCGAAAATTTGGATTAAGAACGGGTGATACTGTTGAAGGAGAAGTCAGGTCACCAAAAGATAGTGAAAGATATTTTGCTTTATTAAAAATTCAAACAATTAATTTTGAGAGTCCAGAAAATATAAAACAAAGAATAAATTTTGATAATTTAACTCCATTATATCCTGAAAATAAAATAAATTTTGAAACAGAATATAATCCTGAGGATAAAGATAAAACGCCAAGAATAATTGATTTAGTATCACCTATGGGTAAAGGACAAAGAGGTCTTATAGTTGCTCCACCTAGGACAGGTAAAACAATGATGTTACAATCAATTGCAAAAGCAATTACAACTAATCATCCTGAAATTTACTTATTAGTTTTATTAATAGATGAAAGACCAGAAGAAGTTACAGATATGCAAAGGTCTGTTAATGGAGAAGTCATTAGTTCGACATTTGATGAACCAGCATCAAGACATGTTCAAGTTACTGAAATGGTAATAGAAAAAGCAAAAAGACTGGTCGAACATAAAAAAGATGTCGTTATATTACTTGACTCAATAACACGATTAGCAAGAGCTTATAACACTGTTATACCATCCAGTGGTAAGGTTTTAACAGGAGGTGTTGATGCTAATGCACTTCAAAGACCAAAAAGATTTTTTGGTGCCGCCAGAAATATTGAGCAGGGGGGGTCTTTATCTATAATAGCTACTGCTTTAGTAGAAACTGGTTCACGAATGGATGAAGTGATTTTCGAAGAATTTAAAGGAACTGGTAACAGTGAAGTTATTTTGGATAGAAAATTATCTGATAAAAGGGTGTTTCCATCTATTGATGTGACAAAATCTGGAACTAGAAAAGAAGAACTTTTAGTTACTAAAGATACTCTGGCTAAGATGTGGGTCTTGAGAAGAATATTAATGCAAATGGGCCCTGTGGATGCAATGGAGTTTTTAGTTGACAAATTAAAACAAAGTAAATCAAATGAAGATTTTTTCCGGGCAATGAACAAATAAAATGTTTCACGTGAAACACTAAATTAAACTCTTGTGCTTAAGATGCATACAATATTTGCTTCTACCAATAAAACAATTTCAGCAATAAAAATAATTAGAATTACGGGCTCAAATGCTAAAAAAGTTCCAGAAATTTTTGATTTCAAATGTCCAAAACCAAAAAGTTTTCAATTAAGAAAGCTTAACTATCAGAAAAGATTAATAGACAATGCAATAGTTTGTTGGCTTCCAGGTCCAAAAACTGTCACTGGGGAGGATGTATTTGAATTACACGTTCATGGGAGTCTAATTATAGAAGAGTTAATATATGAAGCATTGTTGTCAGAAAAAAATTTTAGAATTGCTGAAAATGGTGAGTTTACAAAAAGAGCTTTTTTGAACGGTGTTTTAGATTTAACTCAAGCAGAAGCTGTAAATGATCTAGTGAATTCTGAGACTAAAAAGCAGTTAGACCTTGCCAATTCTATTCTTGAAGGAAATTTAAAAAGCAAAATTTTTGACTGGAGAGAATCTATAATAAGTATAATGTCAACCATTGAAGTTTTAATTGACTTCTCTGATGAGGATATTCCTGATAATTTAGAAATTTCAATTAATGAAAAAATACATTATCTTATAAATGAAATTGAAAAAGCTATAAAAAATAGTAAATATTCAATATCTATTAGAAGCGGTTTTATTGTAACAATCACTGGTAAAACTAATGTCGGAAAAAGCTCTTTGATGAACGCTATTTTGAAAAAAAATGCATCTATTGTCACTGAAATTCCAGGAACTACCAGGGACATAATAGAACAAAAAATTAATGTTAATGGTTTTCCTGTTTATTTAAATGATACTGCTGGTTTAAGAAAAACAGACTCCTTAATTGAACATGTAGGAATTGAAAAAGCAAAAAAACTAATTTCTCAATCTGATATAATATTAAATTTGTCTGAAAATGATGATTTTAATCTTCCATTTAGTATAAGTAAAAAAAAATTAGTCAATGTAAGGTCTAAAAGTGATCTAAATGTAAATAAATTTAAAAATGAAGATATTTATGTATCTACCAAATATAATATTGGAATTGAAAATTTGTTAAAGCATGTCAGTATGATTTTAAAAAAGATTCAGCCAAAAGAATCTTCTTTACTAGTCAATAAAAGACAAGTAAATAGCTTAATGAGGGCTTTAAAGTCTTTAAAGAGAATTAGAAATCTTTCTTTTGAGCATGAAGCAGAATTGATTGCTGAGGAGTTAAGGTTGTCTTTAAATGCTGTCAGCTCTGTCTCAATGGTTGTTGATTTTGAAGAAATATTAGATGAAATATTTAAAAATTTTTGTATAGGTAAATAATTATTGTTAAATGGTATGGTTAATAACAAGTTTGATGTAATTGTAATTGGAGGAGGGCATGCAGGAGTAGAAGCTGCATCTGCATCTGCAAGAATGGGATGTAAAACACTTCTAATTACTATGGAAAAAAGTAAAATTGGTGAAATGTCATGTAATCCTGCGATTGGCGGTCTCGGTAAGGGACATTTAGTTAGAGAAATTGATGCATTAGATGGAGTTATGGCTAAGGCCATAGATAAATCAGGTATTCAATTTAAAATACTAAACGTTTCGAAAGGGCCAGCAGTTCAAGGACCTAGATCACAAGCAGACAGAGATCTTTATAAAAAAGCTGTTAATCAATTTCTTGATAAACAATTAAATTTGCAAATACTTGAAGGTTTAGTTTGTGATTTAAAAATTCAAAATAAAACCTTACTTGGGATAATTCTCCAAAATAAAACTACAATTTTATGCCATTCTTTAGTGATGACTACAGGTACTTTTTTAGGAGGAAAAATTTTTATTGGTGATGAAACATATGAAGCAGGAAGAATTGGAGATAAATCCTCCATTGGTTTGGCTAACTCTATTAGATCCCATAAGTTTCCAGTAGGTAGGTTAAAAACTGGAACACCACCAAGAATTTTGTTTGAAAGCATTGATTGGGAAAATCTTGAAATGCAAGAAGCAGACAAGATACCAACTCCATTTTCATATTTAAACAAAAAAATATTGGTACCACAAATAAAATGTGGAATTACTAAAACCAACATGGCAACACATGAAATAATTAAAAAAAATTTGAAATCTTCTGCAGTTTACTCTGGATCTATCATAGGAAACGGACCAAGATATTGTCCAAGCATAGAAGACAAGGTAAAGAGGTTTTTTGAGAAGCAATCTCATCAAATTTTTCTTGAGCCAGAAGGTTTAAAAAGTAATATTGTTTATCCTAATGGAATTTCTACTAGTTTACCAAGAGACATACAAAAAAAATTTGTTAGAACAATTTGTGGTTTAGAAAAAGCAAAAATTCTTCAATATGGTTATGCAGTTGAGTATGATTATGTTGATCCAAGATCATTAAAATATACTCTTGAAACTAAAAAAATAAAAAATATGTTTTTGGCAGGCCAAATTAATGGGACAACCGGTTATGAGGAGGCGGCGGCACAAGGAATTATAGCCGGGATTAATGCGGCATTAAATTGTAATGTTATTAAAAAAGATTTTGTTTTGACAAGATCAGACTCTTATATAGGTGTTATGATAGATGATCTTGTTACCAGAGGGGCTCCAGAGCCATATAGAATGTTTACATCTAGAGCTGAATTTCGTTTGTTACTTAGATCTGACAATGCCGACCAAAGATTAACAGATAAAGGCATTAAAATTGGTGTCGTAAATGAAGATAGAAGGTTGTTTTGGGAGAAGAAAAAAAGGTATATAAAAGAAGCAAATCTTATCATCGACAGTCTTGAAGTAACCCCTAGAATTTTAAAAAAAAATAATCTTTCCTATTATAGAAATGGTAAAAAAGTTAAAATAAGAAAGTTATTATCTGATAATTTAGTAGCAATAAAAGAACTAGTTAACATTTTTCCTGATGTAAAAAAAATACCTGATGATTTACACAAACAGATAGAAACAGATTGTAAATATGAAATGTATCTAAAAAGGCAAGAAATTGATATTAAAAATTACCAACTAGAACAAGAAACAAAAATACCGGTAAATTTAGACTTTAATTTAATAAAAGGACTTTCAAACGAATCATTAGAAATATTTTTAAAGTTTAAGCCTTTGACAATTAGCCAAGCTTCAAGGCTGCCAGGCGTAACGCCTACTGCGATTTTACTATTGTTAACCCATATTAAGAAAAAAAACAAAAGAAGAGTTCAATTTTGATATGCTGACTTACAGTGAATTTTGCTGTTTTCTTAATGTTTCACGTGAAACATATGACAAATTTTTACTTTACAACAAAATACTTTTTAAGTGGCAAAAAAAGATGAATTTAATAAGTGAATCTTCAAAATCCGATAGTTTAAAAAGACATTTTATAGACTCTGCACAAATATATTCTTATGTACAAAACTGTGGAGGAAACGTTTTAGATTTTGGATCAGGGGCCGGTTTCCCAGGTTTGGTTTTGGCTATAATGGGTTTAGATAATGTCCATCTTGTAGAGTCAAAGAATAAAAAATGTAATTTTTTAAAAGAAGTTTCATCTAGGATAGGCGTAAAAACAAAAATACATAATTGTAGAATTGAAAATTTACCGGATCTAAAGCCTTCATTTATAATTGCAAGAGGTTTAGCTCCCACAAAGAAATTAATTGATATATGTGTTAAGTATGTTATGACAAATCAAAAGATAAACTGTAAAGAAATAGCGATCAGTAAATTACCTAATCTATTGTTTTTAAAAGGCAAAAACTATAAAAGAGAATTAAATGAGTTGTCAATTTTCTATAAAATTAATTTTGAAGTTAAAAGATCTATAACTGATCATGATGCTAAAATTCTTTATTATAAAAGTAGCAATTAATGTCTGGATCTAAAAATATTATAGCAGTTGCTAATCAAAAAGGTGGTGTTGGAAAAACTACAACAGTTATAAATCTAGCTACTGCTATGGCGGCATGTTCAAGATCTGTTTTGATAATTGATTCAGATCCTCAAGGTAATGCAAGTACGGGATTAGGATTTGATAAAGAAAACTGTGAAGTTGATTTCTATGATGTGCTCTCAGAAAAGATTTCAATTAATCAAAGTATTCTGAAAACAAAAATTCCTAATTTATCAATTATCCCTACATCAGTAAATTTAACAGTTATTGAACAAGAATTTGTTCATTTAAAAGATAGAGAATTGAAAATAAAAAGTCTCTTTGATAAATTAAATAAAGTTTTTGATTATATCTTGATAGATTGTCCACCATCACTTGGGTTGTTGACTATCAATGCTTTGGCTGCATCTAAAAATCTTATAGTACCTCTTCAAGTTGAATTTTATGCTTTAGAAGGATTGTCACAATTATTAAAAACATTTGAGTTAGTGAAACTTAACTTTAACAAAGATTTAAATTTACAAGGTATAGTTTTGACAATGTATGATAAAAGAAATAAAATTTCAGAAATGGTTGCTCAGGATGTGAAATCTTATTTTAATGATAAAGTTTACAAAACAATTATACCAAGAAATGTTAAAATTTCTGAAGCTCCTAGTCACGGTGTTCCAATATTGATGTATGATATTTCATGTTCAGGTGCACAAGCTTATGCTTCTTTAGCGGCAGAAGTAATCAATCAGGAGAAGAAATAAGTGAAAGACAATAAGATTAAAAAACCAGTATTGGGTAGAGGTTTGTCGAGTTTATTAGGTGATAAAACATCAAATATTCAAAATATTTTGAAACCAGATGAAAATACTCAATTCAAGTCTATTCCTATTGCTCAATTATCTCCTGGACCTTGGCAAGTTAGAAGCATATTTGATAATGAAGATTTAACAAAATTATCAAAATCAATTAAAGAAAATGGAATTATTCAACCCATAGTAATCACGTCAGATAAAGAAAATAAGGACAAATATTTCATTATTGCTGGGGAACGAAGATGGAGAGCAGCACAATTAGCAAAAGTTCATGAAATTCCTGCTATAATTAAAAATAATTTGTCTCATTCTAAGTTAACAGAAATATCTTTGTTAGAAAACTTACAAAGAACTGATTTAAATCCCCTAGAGGAGGCTCAAGGATATAAAAATTTAATTGACAAATATAACTATACTCAAGAAAAAGTTGGTTCATCAACCGGTAAATCAAGATCGCATATTGCTAACATTATAAGATTATTATCTTTACCAAAAAAAGTACAAAACTTTATAATTAAAGGTAAGTTGACTGTAGGGCACGTGAGACCTTTAATAGGGAGACAGGATTGTGAAAGTTTTGCAAATTTAATTGTCAAAAACAGCCTATCAGTAAGACAGGTAGAGAACAAAATTAACAAAATTGATAAGTTAAACAAAAATTTAAAACCTTTCAATGAAAACGAAGAACTTACAAAAATTTTATCAGATAAAACTGGTTTAGAAGTAAAAATAAAGTTTAATCCTAAATCTGAAAGGGGTTCTATAACTTTGTTTTGTAAAAACTTAAAACAATTTGATTATGTAATAGAAAAAATTAAATCTTTTTAAGATTTTTTAGAATTTGAACATTTACAAAAACAAACAAGTTTTCTAAAAAAGAATAATCTAAATCATTTAAAAGTTTACATTTCATTTCTGTTTCAACTATTTTGTTCATTAAAATATTTATAGTTGACAATTTCCAAATTTTGAATTGATCATAAAAAAATTGTCTTTCTTTGAAAAAAAATTTCAAACCTGATTTTGCAAGTGCTTCTTCAAAAGAAAATCCAATATCTTTTGAATGTAATAATTTTTCAATCTGTTTTAATTTTATGTTTAATTTTCTACAAATTAAAATAGAGGATATTTTTGAAGAAAAACATTTATCTAATATTTGCAATGATTCACTAAATTTTCCACATAATAAATAATTACACATTTTGTCTACATCAGCTTCAAAATTATCTTCAAATAAATCAATTAACAAATTGGAACTTAATTTATTAGAAAATAAAATAAGGTTTATTTTTTCAAAAACATTTTCATTTAGCTGAGTATCTGAAGATAATCTAAGAATTAGATTAGAAAAAGTTTCTTCATCTAAGTTTATTTTGTTTGTTAACAAATAATTTTTTATTTTTAATTTTAAAGACTCATTGTCTTCATTATAGCAAGGAATAATAAAACCTTTTTGATGATCTTCTATTAATTTTACAATTTTATCTTTTGTTTTTAAATAATTAGCAATAATAATTAATTTAAAATGTTGTACATTTGATTTAAGACAATCAACTAGTATAGGAGTTATGTTTTGAAAATTATTTATTTGTTTTAGGTCTAATATTATATTTTTATGTTCTGCCATCATTGAAAATGTTGAAATTTCATCAATTAAAATGTTTTTTTGTTCAAGTAACTGTAATCCATTTATTTTAATTGTTGAAAAAGGGTCTTGAACATCAACATTCAATTTATTTATAATTTCATTATATGTTTTTTCGATTAAACCATTATTAGTTCCGAACAATAAAAAAATTCCATTTTTATCTTTTTCATTTTTAAAAAGGTTAGTAATTTGAGAAGGATTAATTTTCAATTTTAGTTAATGCAAATTTAATTTTGTTTATAACAGTTTTTGATAATTTCTTAACGTAACGTTCTTTCATATGATTTTCACTTTTGTTACTACCATACAAAGATGATATGCTTCCATAATTTGTTCTTCTGATAATTTTATCTTCTATTACTTTTACATTTGTACTAAAATTGGTAAGGGTGTAATTTAATTTAATTGTCATTTCTTTTAATGCATTTTTACCTTTGATTTTCATTACAGTATCGTATGAAAAGGTGATATTAGCTTTTAATTCGTATTTATATTTTGTTTGATAAAATAATTTTGTTAATTTTTTCAATTCATATTTTAATAATGCATCATATTTATCATTGGAAGTTTTAATTATTATCTGTGGTATTTTAGATATAGATTCACTAGTTTTTTGAAAATTACCACAAGAAGATAATATGATGAAAAATAATAAATAACTTAAATATTTCATAATATAATTTACACAACAATATTAATAATTCTGTTAGGAATTACAATTATTTTTGACGGTTTTTTTAAAAGAAATTTTTCCACACTGGGTTGTTTGACAGCTAACTGACTAACTTGATTTTCAGTTAAATTTTTTTCAACCAAAATTTCTCCCCTTTTTTTACCATTTACTTGAATCGGAATTAATATTTTATCATCCAAAAGGTATTTAGATCGAATTTCGGGCCATTTTTGATTAAATAATTTTGTTTTATATCCAAGCTTTTCCCAAGCTTCTTCACAAAAATGTGGACATATCGGGTTCAATAAAATTATTAGTTGACTTAATGAAAATTTTTTGAAAACAAGACACAAATTAGAATTACATTCATATGAATTAATTTCGTTAAACAATGATCTTATAGATGCTATAGCTATATTAAAATGAAAGTTATCAATTGATTTTGTAATATTTTTAATCATTTTGTATGTAAATTTAATTAATTCAATATCTTTTTTTTCACTAGGATGTATAAATTTTGAATCAATATTATTATAATCTTCTTTATTTAAAAAGTTCCAAAGTTTATTTAAAAATCTCCAAGATCCGTCTACACCAGACTCTGTCCACTCCATATCTCTTTCTGGTGGAGAATCTGATAGAATAAAAAATCTTGCAGTGTCAGCACCGTATTTTTCAATAATAATATTTGGATCTATTACGTTTTTTTTAGACTTACTCATTTTTTCTATTCTACCAGAATGGACAAGTTCATTGTTTGAAAACAAATAATAATTATTATTCTCATGATAAACATCTTTTGGGAAAATCCATTCTCCTTTTTTGTTTTTAAAGGTTCTGTGGCATACCATCCCTTGAGTTTGTAAAGATGAAAACGGTTCTTTGAATTCTATTTGATTTATTTTATTTAAAGCTTTTATAAAAAATCTTGAATATAATAGATGAAGAACAGCATGTTCAATGCCACCAATATATAGATCTACAGGTAACCAATAATTTAAAGAGCTTTTAGATAGCGGGTCATTATTTTTTTCATCTGTAAATTTTGCAAAATACCAACTGGATTCAAAAAAAGTGTCAAAAGTATCAGTCTCCCTAACTGATTTTGATTTGCATTTGGGACAATCAACTATTTTCCATTTTTTATTATTGCTAAGAGGGTTACCAGTTTTGTCAAAAGAAATGCTTTCAGGTAATTTTACCGGCAAATCTTTTACGGGCACAGGTACTTCACCACATTTGTCACAATAAATGATAGGTATTGGACATCCCCAATATCTTTGTCTAGACACTCCCCAGTCTCTTAATCTAAAGTTTATATTTTTTTTCCCAGCTCCAATTTCTTCCAATTTTTCAATAGATTTGTTAATTGCATCATTGACATTTAAATTGTTTAAAAATTCGGAATTAATCATAATTCCTTCATCAGTGTATGCCTTTTTATTAATTTTAACTGTTGTATTTGCAAACTTAGCAACTACAGGAAGTATCTCTAATTTATATTTTCTAGCAAAGTCTAAATCTCTTTGATCATGTGCAGGACATCCAAATATAGCTCCTGATCCATAATCTATTAATATGAAATTAGCAATAAAAATTGGTATTTTTTTTGATTTATTAAACGGATGATTGGCAGTGAAATTTGTATCTATTCCAATTTTTTCGTTTTTTTCAATTTCTGCTTCAGAAGTACTTGTGAAATTTGTTTTATTTACAAAATCTTTTATTTTTTCATTTTTTTCCATGATTTTGATTGCGAAAGGGTGTTGTGGAGAAATTGCAATAAAACTGGCTCCAAAAATTGTATCCGGTCTTGTTGAAAATACTTCAATATGATCATTAATTTCATTAACTTCGAACTTAATTATTGCTCCTACACTCTTACCGATCCAATTTTTTTGCATTATTTTTACTTTTTCTGGCCAGTTATGTAATTGTTTTAATTCATCTAATAATTCGTTAGAGAAATCTGTAATTTTTAAAAACCAACCATTCATTTTTCTTTTTTCTACTAATGCACCAGATCTCCAACCCTTCCCATCTATTACTTGCTCGTTTGCCAGAACAGTTTGTTCAATTGGATCCCAGTTAACCCACGTTTCTTTTCTATATGCTATTTTGTTTTTATAAAAATCTAAAAACATTTTTTGTTCATGTTTATAATATTCTGGTTCACAAGTAGATAACTCTCTTTTCCAATCATAAGAAAGACCCATTTTTTTTAATTGAGATTTCATTTTAGATATATTTGATAATGTCCATTTCCTTGGATGTATTTCATTTTCAATCGCTGCATTTTCCGCAGGTAACCCAAAAGAATCCCATCCCATAGGATGGAGAACATTAAAGCCCTTTGCGTGCTTATATCTTGCCATTAAATCACCTAATGTGTAATTTCTAACATGGCCCATATGAATATCACCAGATGGATAAGGAAACATTTCTAGAACGTAGAATTTAGGCTTGTCATGATCAACCAAAACACTAAAAGTTTTATCGTCTTCCCAAACTTTTTGCCATTTTTGTTCTATTATCTTTGGATTATATTTCTTCATAAAGATAATTAAAAAATCAATTTATTCTTTTCGACTTGTAATTCTTAACTCTCTAGCTTTGGTAAGAATAATTTCTTCTATTTTGGACCCCAACTTCTTATCTTGAGAAATATCTGACCATTTGTCATTTGTTAAATTTTGAATATAAACTTTTACTGTTATTCCTTCTGATCGGAGTTCTTGAGTTTTGATAAAAATAGACAGTTTCATCCTCTTTTTTTTGTTTTTCTGATCAACATACCAGTCTGTCAGAATAGTTCCTCCAAAAGCATCTGTCGAAATTAGAGGAGCAAAAGACGACACTTCTAGACTTGCTCTCCATAAGTAAGCATTAACATAAAAGTTTGTACCAGCATCTTTTTTTTCTTCAAAAAGTTCTTGTAAATTGATACCTTTTTTAGAGTCTTTACTAAACAATCCCGGTGCCCCTTTTTCTTCTTCTGGAGGACCATCAAAGTAACTAAAGGTAGAACAACTTGATAGAAAACAAATAATAAGTAAAGTATATAAAAATCTCATACAGAATTATCTCTAAAAATATTATCCCAATGTATCACAATAAGAGAATTATTTAAGCAATTAATAAAAAAAAGGGTGACAATAGTCACCCTTTTCTCTTCAAACTAATAAATTTAGAATGTAGCTTTTATGGTTAGTTTTGTTAGAGTACCATCATCATCTATAGAAGTGGTGTTTCCACCATTTTCATAATCATAGCTGTTGTATGATACAAAAGCAGATAAACCTGGAGCGATAGTATAACCTACTTCAGCATGTGTTGCAGATAATTTTTCTACCAAACTTCCAGCTTTGTCAGTAGCATCTTCAGATTCAACCATTGAAAAAGCAACATGCATACCGCCATCTAAAGCTTGCTTAATACCAATACCAGAGGTTTCTCTATCTTCACCATTTTGCACTTGGTCACTGAAACCAGCGGCAACAGTAGTTGCGCCAAAAGTTCCTTTTGCACCATATGCAGTGGATTCTGAATCTCTAGTAGCAGCTTCTGCCTCTATTCTAGCATAACCAACGGTTATGTTATCAAAAGAATATGAAGCACCAAAGCTTGTTTCATCAGTTGTCCCAGCTACTCCTGAATCTTGATAAGAAACAGCAGCTTTTAGGTTGCCCATTGCTGGAAGTGTATACTTCACTTTGTTAGTATCCCCATTGAGTCCAACTTCAGATGAAGTACTAATTGTTGAACTTCCAGGAGTATATGTAGCATCCTCGGAAATCACATCTGTCTCAGAAATATCATATGCTTCACCAGCATGATCATTCTGACCTAGGTCTAATCTACCAAAACCACCAGTAATTGAGAAAGAAACTTCATCAATTGCATTAGTGTTACCAGTCAAATCGTAGAGACCACCAATAACTAACCCACTATCAGTTTTATTTGAAAATGAGATTGTAATATCTGTAGCTTGACCATATGAGTCGCCATCTGTATCTGTGTCATCTGTACTTGCAGTTTGGTAAGTCCACTCAAAATTACCAGACATAGAAACATCAGCAACAGCATAAGATGCTAAACCTGTAGCAGCTACTAAAGCACTTGTTGTTAAAAGTAATTTACGCATTGCGTATCCCCTTTTTTTTCATTATGTTAATTGTAATCTTCACCATGAAAATTACTTAATGATTGTATACTAAGCTTTTAAAGGATTTTCTATAATAATTTAGCAAAAATATCACATTTTTTAATTTATGTTGCAAATATATCACAAAGCAGAATAGTATAATGAATAATATTAAAAATAATCAAAAGACTTTGCTTGAGCAAATAAAAATTAACCATAAAAATAGCTTTTATAAAAATGAGGAGATACCAAAATTAATTGCAGTATCAAAACAACAAAATTATAACAAAGTTTTAGAAGCATTAGAGGTGGGGCAAAGATTTTTTGGAGAAAACAAAGTTCAAGAGGCAGAAAAGAGATGGTTTAATCTTCTTAATGATTTTGATAATATTGAATTACATATGATTGGTCCTCTTCAATCGAATAAAGTTAAAAATGCACTTAAAATTTTTGACTATATTCATACTTTAGATAGAGAAAGTTTAGCATATGAAATTTCCAAACATTTTAATCAACAATCGAAAACAAAGGAATTTTTTATTCAAATAAATACTGGTTTAGAAAAACAAAAATCTGGTATAGAGCCCAAGAATATAGAAAATTTTTTAAATTTATGTATAAAAAAATTAAATTTGCCAGTTACTGGACTAATGTGTATACCGCCAATAAAAGATGATGCAGCTATTCATTTTTGTTTTTTAAAAAAGTTATCAATTCAATACAAATTAAAAAATTTATCTATGGGAATGTCTTCTGATTTTGAAGAAGCAATTAAATTTGGAGCAAATCACTTAAGAATTGGTTCTAATTTTTTTGGCAAAAGAGATAATTATAAAAAATGAGAGCTTTTTAATTTTTTAGATTTTAAATATTTTTTATTGTAATTATTTGGTTTAATCACAATAGGTATTCTATTTTTAATAGAAATTCCCATTTTTTTTAATTCTTTAATTTTATTGGGATTATTGGTTATAAGTTCAATCTTTTTAACTTTTAGTATTTCTAAAATTTCTTTAGCAATTTCATATGTTCTCTCATCATCTTCAAATCCAAGTGTAAGATTAGCGTCTATTGTATCTAAACCTTCATCTTGTAAGTTATATGATCTTAGTTTATTAGTAAGACCAATATTTCTTCCCTCTTGAGATAAATATATTAAAATTCCTCCATTATTTTCGACCATCAAATCAATTGATTTTTTTAATTGCTGACCACAATCGCATTTTAAACTGTGTAAAATATCACCGGTGATGCATTGACTATGTATCCTAACCAATGGGATTTGTTCTGATTTATTTTTTTTAAGGATTGAGCGTGTTTTACCAATTAATAAGCAAAAATATTCATTTAAGTCATCTTTAGACCTAAACACGATTAGATCACAATCTTTTGTTTGTTTTATTGGCAAGTGAGCTTTTGCTACAATTTCTAAATCATTATTTAGATTTTTTTTCAAAATTTCATCAAGGTGCTGAACATCAATACAAATCAAATTTTTTTCTCTTGACCATGAATATATTTTATTAATATCAATGCCAGAAATTAATGTTACTATAGCAGTTGGCAACAATTTAGCTTTTTTTAAAAGAAGCAAACAATATTTAGAAATTTCATTTGTTTCTGCAATTAGTCCATTAATTTGTAAATTAAAATTTTCTTTTTTAGAAAATGCTAAACTTAAAATATCATCTTTAGTCCAATTTAAATCAATTGTGCAAGAACAATTTTCATTAGTTTTAATACCTAAAGATTTGCATCTATTTGCAGATAATAAAACACTGGGGTAAGAGGAGCAAATTTGCTTGTGATTTAATAAAGTATTTGTCTTGATAAGCTCAGCGGATGAGAAAAGAATAGACGTTTGCGAAATAGTATCAAAAATTACTATTTTTTTACCTCTTTTTAAGTCTGAAATGATTCTCTCAAATTGCATATTTAGTTTAATCTTTTTGTTTAATTTTAAATTATATTATTTAATATATAATCTATTAGTTTTAAGTTAAAGGTTAACAAATTGTAAATGACAAAAAAAATTTTAATAGCTGAAAAAGACTCTAATTTAACAAATATTTTATCTGAGAACTTAATTTATTTT
>CACAMV010000025.1 GCA_902533695.1 uncultured SAR116 cluster alpha proteobacterium | reverse complement strand
TCCTTATTACACTGTTAACAGTGGGACTTGTAACGCCAAAACGGTTTGCTAAATCTACAACTCTTGCTTCACCAGTTTCTTCAATCAAATCAGCAATCATTTCAGTATAATCTTCAGCAATTTCTGTATTTCTTGCGTTTCTAACTTTAGAGAATCTATCCGAATTTAAATTATCTTTTTTTTTCATTATGAATTATTGTTAAATTTACTTTCCAAACTTAGATTAACCTAATATGTTATAATTGTATTTTAAATAATCAATTATTTTTTAAAATGGATATCAAATGACATCAGCTAAAAACATAAATTTACCGAATGATACTAAAGTGTTAATTGAATCTAAAGTTTTGAATAGATTAATTAAACATTTACAACAAAGAACAGATGTACAAAATATTGATTTAATGAATTTAAGTGGGTTCTGTAGAAACTGTTTATCCAAATGGTACTCTGAAGCTGCAAATGAATTAGGTCATGATTTAGATAAAAATGAATCTAGACATATTGTTTATGGAATGCCTCATGAAGAATGGAAAGTTAAATACCAAAAGGAAGCTAATCCTGATCAGCTGAATAAGTTTCAAGATGCTAAAGATTGATTTATTATTTTATTTGAATAAAATATGAAAAATTTTGGTGATAAACTATTCTATAAAATTAGACAAAAAGAATCATTTCTTTGTCTTGGCTTAGATCCTCATTTGAATTTAATACCAGATGTTTTCCAAAAGAAAATTAAAATCAATAGAATTATTTATTCCAAAGAAAATATTAAAATTGTTGAAGATTTATGTCTTTCAATTTTAGAATCATGTTTGGATTTAGTTCCTGTGATCAAATTGCAAATAGCTTTTTTTGAACAATTGGGTCCAGAAGGAATGATGCTGTTCTCAAAGCTATGTAATATCATCAAAAAAACAAACACACTTTGTATTATAGATGCCAAAAGAGCAGATATAGGGACAACAAATGAAGCATACGCAAATTCGTTTCTTGATAAAACCTCACCATACCCTTGTGATGCCATAACAATTAACCCATGGTTAGGCTTGGATAGCCTCAACGCTTTTATAAACAAAGCTAAACAACAAAAGGGGATTTTTATATTAGTTCACACTAGCAATCCTGGAGCTAATGATTTACAAAAGAAAAAGCTAAAAAATGGTTTAAATCTCTACGAACATTTAGCAAAAATTCTTTTTAATCTTGTTGAAAAGAATAAAGGTGAAACAGGTTTGTCATCAATAGGTGTAGTGGTTGGTGCGACATATCGACAACAAATAATAAATTTGAGAAACAAATTAATTTCTTCACCTTTTTTAATTCCAGGTTTTGGAGCTCAGGGTGGAACTATGGAAGATGCTAGATCTGGATTGCTGATTGATAAAGGACAAAACAACAAACTTAACTTTGGATTAATTAATTCCTCTAGAGGATTGTGCTTCCCAAAAAAAGCTAAAGATTGTAAAACTATAAATGAATGGGAAAAAATAATAAAATCTAACTTGATAGAAACAAATGTAAATTTAAAAAAAATATAAATAATGAAAAATACAAAAGAAACAATCAAAATTCTTGGAAAAGATAAACAGATACCTATCAAGCCAGAACCTTCAATTCTTGTTAAGATCACAAACCCAAAAAAAAAATTTAAATATTGTATAAGACTAACTTGTCCTGAATTTACATCAATATGTCCAGTTACTTCACAGCCAGATTTTGCTCATTTGGTTCTTGATTATATTCCTTCAAAATATATTGTAGAAAGTAAATCTTTTAAGTTTTATCTTCACGGATATAGGAATCATGGCGCTTTTCATGAAGATTGTACAATTTCAATAGCTCAAGATATGATGAAATTATTAAAACCTACTTGGTTAAGAATAGCTGGATTTTGGTTTCCAAGGGGAGGTATACCCATAGACATTTTTTGGCAATCCAAAAACAAACCAACTGATGTTTATATACCCGATTTAGATCATAAAGATTATTTAGGAAGAAATTAAAATGGCTAATAACGCAGATTGGCGATTAATACTAATTGTGTGCTCTTTAATTGTAGCAACTCTAATGGGAGTAAGAAATTGTTTTGGTCTATTTTTAGAACCAATAAGCTTAGCAAACAACTTTGGTAAAGAGATTTTTTCAATTGGAATGAGTTTTCAAGCTCTCACATGGGGACTAGGTTCATTTCTCATAGGAATGATTATTGATAAGTTTGGATCTCAAAAAGCACTAGCTTTTGGTATCATCTGCTATGCTCTAGGAACTTATATGTTAAGTCTTCCACAAAATGTATTATTAATTTACGGATTTGGAACAATTACTGGATTCGGCCTAGGTGCAGGAGGCATGTCTACAATTGTAGCGATAATTGGGAAAACAGCCCCAGATGAAAAAAAATCAATAGCAATGGGTTTGGTTGCTGCAGCAGGTTCTTTTGGACAATTTATTTTTATTGCACCTACTTTATTTTCTATAAAAACTTATGGATGGCAAAGTACAATAGTTTTTTTATCTATTATCATAGCTTCACTATTATTTCTGATACCTTTATTAAATGCTAAAAAAGAGAAAGATGTTTTTCAAAAAAATGAACCTTTTAATTTTAAAATAATAATTAAAAATTCGTTGGTAAATAAAAATTATATTTTGCTGTCACTCGGTTTTTTTACCTGTGGTTTCCATGTTACATTTATTGGTCTTCACCTACCAAATGATTTAACTTCTAAAGGCTTGTCCATAGAAGTGGCAGGCTGGTCTTTAGCCCTCGTTGGGTTGTTTAATATTTTCGGTACTTTATTTTTTGGATGGTTAGGTGATAAAATAAAAAAGAAAGACTCATTAGCTTATATTTATCTTGGTAGATCATTTGTGATTATGTTGTTTATTATCTTGCCGCCCTCGCCCATGACTGCTCTGTTATTTGGAGCATCAATAGGTTTGCTTTGGCTGGCGACCGTCCCCCTTACAAACGGTGTAATTTTAACGTTTATGGGACCAAAATATTTAGGAACCCTTGGCGGAATTGCTTTCCTCTCACATCAAGCTGGAGCAATTCTTGGTGCATGGTCAGGAGGAAAGATTTTTGATCTATATGGTAATTACGATAACATATGGTGGATCAGTGTAATCTTGGGAATAAGCGCATTTTTACTTCATATTTTTATTAAAGAAGAACCATTTCAAACTAATTTAAAATTTAAAACAACTTAATTCATGATTTTAATTCTAACAAATCTGAAAAATTTTTTAAACATTCAGGGTTAGCTAAAGCATTTATATTCTTAACACTTTTACCATGAATTAAATCCCTAACTGCCAATTCAGCAATTTTCCCAGACTTAGTCCTGGGTATATCATTAACACTAATGATTTTAGCTGGCACATGCCGAGGTGAAGCTCCTTCACGAATTTTTTTCTTAATCTTATTTTCTAAATCAAAACTTAATTTTATATTTTCATTTAATCGAACAAATAGAATAACTCGTATATCACTTTTCCATTCTTGCCCGATCACCAATCCTTCCAAAACATCATCAACTTGTTCAACTTGTCTATAAATTTCAGCTGTACCTATCCTAACACCTCCAGGGTTAAGAGTTGCATCTGATCTACCATAAATAATATAACCTTTATTCGGTGTTTCTAATATATAATCACCATGACACCACACACCTGAAAATTTATTAAAATATGCATCATGATACTTTTTACCTTCTGCATCATTCCAGAACATTATAGGCATCGTTGGAAAACTTTTCAAACAAACAAGTTCGCCTTTTTCATTAACTATCTTTTTTCCAGTGTCATTAAATACGTTCACATCCATGCCTAAAATAGGACCTTGAATTTCACCTCTATATACTGATGAAAGAGGATTTCCTCCGACAAAACACCCAACTATATCAGTTCCACCAGACAAACTAGCTAATTGGACATCTTTTTTTATGTTATCATAAATATAATCAAAAGACTCATGGACTAATGGAGAGCCTGTTGATCCAATAGTTTCCAAATTCGTTAAATCATGAGTGTCAATAATGCTTATCTTTTCTTTAGACAAGGCGTCTATATATTTTGCAGAAGTACCAAAAAAGCTTATTTCTTCCTCATCCGCAAAATCCCATAATATATTGGCATTTGGATAAAATGGTGAACCATCATACAAACAAATTGTTGATCCGAGCAATAGTCCAGATACCAACCAATTCCACATCATCCATCCACATGTTGTAAAATAAAAAACTTTATCATTTTCTTTAAAATTTGAATGAAGTCCTAACTCAACTAAGTGCTTTAATAATACACCGCCAACTGAGTGCACGATACATTTGGGCATTCCAGTTGTACCACTTGAATACATGATGTAAAGAGGGTGTTCAAAGTCTACTTGTTCAAATTTCAATTTATAATTTTTATAATTTTCAGTAACATACTTATAATGAGTTGTGATGCTATTGTTGAAAAAATAATCAGAGTTAATTAATGGTATATATAATATTTTTTCGATTGAAGTAAGTCCAGACACTACTTCTTCAACTTTGTCTGTTAAGTTAATTTCTTTACCATTGTAATAATATCCATCTGTTACGACCAGTACTTTAGGTTCAATTTGTCCAAATCTATCTAAAACCCCTTGACATCCGAAATCTGGAGAAGCAGAAGAAAAAATAGCTCCGATCGAAGAAGTTGCCAACATCACTACTACAGTTTCAGGCATGTTTGGGAGATATGCTGCAATTCTGTCTCCTTTTTTAATACCAATTTGAATAAAAAAATTTGCGATTGCAGAGACTTGTTCATACAATTGTTTCCATGTTAATGTTCTCCTTATCATATTTTCTGATTTAAAAATAATTGCAATCTCGTCAGATTTTGTTCTCAACATATTTTCTGCATAATTAAATTTCCCATTTGGAAAGAACTTGGAGTCTGGTAATTTATTTTTAGGATAAATAAAAGGTCTATTTCCTTTGTTACCAATTATTCTAAAAAAATCAAAAACCTCTTCCCAAAATATTTCACGATTATTTATTGACCAATTATGGAGATCTTTAAAATCTATTAAGTTAATTTTATATTTTTTGTTGATTTGTTTCTTAAATCGAAACATTGAAGATGATTTAATTCGATCCTCATTCGGTGACCAAATCAAAGGATTAAGTTTATGTTTCATGATTATTTATTTGTAAATATTCTGTACGTTTTATCTATAAATTTCCCAAGTTCAACATCATTATCACTTAAACCTTCTAGATCATGAGTCGTGATAGTTATGTTAACCCTGTTGTAAACATTTGACCATTCTGGATGATGATTAATTTGCTCAGCTTTTAACGCTACCATTGTCATAAATGAAACAGCTTCTTTAAAATTTGAAAACATGAAACTCTTTGTAAGAGCTTCTCTATTATCTCTCGTTTCTTCCCATGAGTCTAACTCACTTTTAACTTTATTTAAACTTTCTTTACATGCCATTGCCAAAATCCTTTCTATTTATTTTATTTTTTAAAGGCTTCATATATCTTGAGTAAACTAAAAGAAGATCTAAGGTATAATTAATTCTATTATCCATCCAATCCGGAATTAATGCGCCATGATTTCCTGGATTAAATTGTTCAACGTTCCTAATAATAATGTTCTCTGGAATCCACATAATATGTGTATTTTTGTAAGATGAAGATCTTAATTCAGAGATAGGGTATGATCCTCCGTTGCCGCTACTAATTGAAATGATCAAACCAGGTTTATGTGCTAATTCACCCTCACCACATATTAAAAAAAAGTTTTTTGCATTCGGTGTTGCCATGCCACCATATTCTGGAACAATAAAAATAAACCCATCAGATGTGCTAAGTTCCTTTGATATTTTAGGCCATTTTTTTAACCAAAAACCAATTTTTTCTTTTTTTTCAGGAGACCAAGTAGGAATTTTATCTTCACAAAAATCCAAATTAAAAATTTTAATATTTTTAACTCTATTTTGAAGGTTTTTTTCAACTAATTCTCTAACTCTCCCAGATTGTGAATTTTTTCTATGACTCGTAGAAATTAAACTTATTTTCATTTTTTTCATCTTTTCCTTTTTATTATTAAATTATTAATTAAAATTATTTAAATATCAAAATTTATTGTTAAAAATTAATTATGAATAAAATAACTCTTATCCAACCCGATGACTGGCATGTACATTTTAGAGATGGTGACATTCTAAAAACCGTCGTTCCTGAAACAGATAAAAATTTTGGTAAATGCATTGTTATGCCAAATCTGGTTCCACCGATAATAAATGGACAAATGGCAAATGAATACAAAAAGAGAATTTCAAAATTTTTAAAAAACAATTTAAATTTGTTAATGACAATATATCTTACAGAAAATTTGAAGAAGCATACTCTAATTAATGCATACAAAACAAAACAAGTCTTTGCTGTTAAGCTTTATCCTTTAGGCGCAACAACTAACTCAGAAAATGGAATTAAAGATGTTGAAAATATAATAGAAATTTTATCCACAATGGAAGAAAACGACATACCTCTTCTCATACACGGTGAAGATACAAATCCTGAGATTGACATTTTTGATAGAGAAAAAAGCTTTTTGGATAAAGTGTTGACTAAAATTACACAAAATTTCCCTAAATTAAGAATTACATTAGAGCATATTACCACAAAAGAAGCCGTGCAATTTATTTTATCATCTAAAAACGTTGTTGGATCAATCACTCCTCATCACTTGGCTTCAAATAGAAATGAAATGTTAGTTGGTGGAATAAGACCACATCTATACTGCTTGCCAATATTAAAAAGGGACATTCACCAGCAAGAATTAATAAAAATTGCAATTTCAGGTAATAAGAAGTTTTTTCTAGGGACTGACTCAGCTCCTCATGAAATTAAATTAAAAGAGAATGAATGTGGTTGTGCTGGAGTTTTTAATGCTCCTTATAGTTTACAAATAATCACACAAATTTTTGATAACCACAATGCACTTAATAAGTTAGAAAATTTTGTCAGTATAAATGGCACTAAACATTATAAACTCCCTAACAATAAGAAAAAAGTTTCATTAAAAAAATTCAAAAACCCCATAAAGTTTAATGATTATTTAGGTTCTAAAATAAAATTTAAAATTTATAAGCCTCAATTTTCAATTTTCTGGGACTACGATAACAAATAATTACCTCTCAATAGGATCAAAATAGTTTATAATTAGATAAAATATTATGAAGATACTTAGAAAAAAAGATATAAAATATTTGATTGTACATTGTTCTGATACTCCAAATGAGGAAAAGGTTAATGCAGAATTCATACATGAAATGCATTTAAAATTTGGATGGAATGGCATTGGCTACCATAAAATTATTTTAAGAAATGGTGAAATTCAGCTTGGACGCCCTGAATACTGGATTGGTGCACATGTTAAAGGTTTAAATCATAAAAGTTTAGGAGTTTGCTTAATTGGCAAGTCAAAATTTACAAACTCTCAATTTAATTCCCTAAAATTAGTTTTATCTAATTGGAAAAAGAAATATCCACAAACTAAAATTATTGGTCATAGAGATTCAGTTAACACTTCTAAAACTTGTCCAAATTTTGATGTTAAATTATGGTGCAAAGAAAATTTAATTTGAAAAACTTACAATTAAAACAAATTATATCACCTTTAGCAGATGTTAGAAAAGAACCTAAATTTAACTCTGAACTAGAAACACAATGTTTATTTGGTGAAAATGTAAAAATTTTAAAAGAACATAGTGAATGGATATATTGTAAATGTGAGCTGGATAATTACTATGGATGGATAAATAAAAAAAATATTGGCCAATGCAAAAGGAATTCTCACAAAATAAAGAGTATTTTAACTAAAGTATATGAAAAACCTGACATAAAATCTTATGTGATTAATAATTTATATTTTAATTCTAAAATTTTGGCTGAAAAAAATTTACCAGATTGGATAGGGGTAAAAGTTAATCAACAAATTGGTTACATCAAGAAAATACATTTGCAATCAATAGATAATATAGATAATAATTGGATTGACATTGCAAAAAGTTTTATGGGAGCACCATACCAGTGGGGGGGCAAAAGTTTTATTGGTATAGATTGTTCTGGGCTAGTACAATTAACTTTAGAAAACTCTGGAATAAAAGTACCAAGAAACACCAATGATCAACTTAACTTTGAGACTAAAAACTTCGTGACAAATTCAAAAATAGAGAAAGGGTGCTTAATTTTTTGGAGAGGACATGTTGCAATTGCATTGCAACATAACTTAATTTTGCATAGTAATGCCTATCACATGTCGGTTGAAATGGAATCATTAAAAAATGCCAAGGATAGAATTAAAAAAGCATATGGAAATATTTTGGGTGTAAAAAAAGTATTGTTATAAAAAATATTAAGAAAGTTAATTTTTAAAATCGTAAAAATGTATACCATTATAGAAAAAATATTTTTATTAGATAGAAAGTACAAAATTGCAATTCAACTCTTCTCAGATAGCTTATTGATAATTTTAATTCTACTTTTATCAATGTATTTGAGATTAGATGAATTAAACTTTTTATTTAAAATTGATATTTGGATTACACTACTAATCACTGTACCCTCAACATTAATCGCTTTTTTTAAACTTGGGTTTTATAGAACAATAATAAGATATATTTCTAATCAAGTTCTTAAAACTGTTTTTTGCGGCATTGGTTTTTCAGCATGGATAATGTTATTTGGTTCCCAAATCATAAATTTGGAAATTCCACGTTCCGTACCGGTGATCTATTTTACATTTATGGTAATATCAATTACTGGAATTAGATTTGCATTAAGCATTATTTACCAACAATGGAAAAATCAAAAACCAAAGTTAGTAGCGATTTATGGAGCAGGCTCTTCAGGAAGACAGCTATTAAATTTTTTAAGAAATAGTAATGAATATAAACCAGTTGTATTTTTTGATGATAGTAATTTGCTAGCTCATACAGATATAATGGGATTACAAGTCCACCCTTTTAAAAACGCTAAATCCTTAATAAATAAATACAAAATTTCAACCATATTATTAGCTATGCCAGGAATTTCCTCTTCTACAAGACAAAGTATAATTGGGAAAATACAAAAGTTTAAATTAGAAATGAAATCTATACCCAATCTTTTTGATATAATTAATGGTAAAACCCAAATAAATGAACTTAGAAACGTAACAATTGAAGAAATTCTTGAAAGAGAAACAGTCATACCAAAACAAAAATTGTTAAAGCCTAATATCAAAGATAAAACTGTTTTGGTTACAGGGGCAGGGGGTTCGATAGGTAGTGAATTATGTAGACAAATAATTCTTACAAAACCACAAAAACTAATTTTGCTCGATAAATCAGAGCATAACCTTTACAAAATTAATCTAGAAATAGAAAAAATATTCACCAAAAAAAAGCATAAAACAATAATCATTCCTATATTAGCACTTGTACAGGATGAAAATAGAATTTTTGAAGTTTTAAGAAAATTTAAAGTTGATACAATTTATCATGCTGCGGCCTATAAACATGTACCTTTATTAGAACAAAATGTTATTGAGGGTATTAAAAATAATATTATTGGTACAAACATATTAACAAATTTAGCAATAAAATTAAAAATAAAAAATTTTATTTTAATTTCCACTGATAAGGCTGTCAGGCCAACCAATTACATGGGAGCCTCGAAAAGAATAGCAGAAATAATTTGTCAATCATGTTCTTTAAAACAAAAACATACAAAGTTTTGTATAGTCAGATTTGGTAATGTTATGGGTTCTTCTGGTTCTGTAATACCTTTGTTTAAAAAACAAATAGCTAGTGGAGGCCCAATTACAGTCACAAACGAATCAATAGAAAGATTTTTCATGACCATTACAGAAGCTGCACAACTAGTCATTCAAGCAGGATCTATGTCTAAAGGAGGAGAAATTTATATACTAGACATGGGTAAACCAGTGAACATTTTAGAACTAGCAAAAAAAATGTGTTACTTACATGGTTTAAACCCATATCTTAAAAAATCATTAAATAATTATGGGAATATAAAAATAAAAATAATTGGCCTGCGTCCTGGAGAAAAAATCAGAGAAGAATTAACAAAAAACAATTACCTTATGAAAACCGAGCATTCAAGGATATTTGAAGCAAAAGAAGAATTTTTATATAACAAAAATTTAGATAAGAAAATTTCAACAATAAAGGACGCCTGTCAAAAAAATAATTTAAAAAAAATAAAATTTATTTTAAATCAGTTGGATGCAGATATTAAATTATCTAAAAAATCGTATGATCTAATTCTATAGAAAATTAAAATAACCTTTATTAATGTTTAACATTTTTTTTTAATATTATTCTTTGTAAAGTTATCACTATAATTTTAAAATCAAAAATTAATGATTGTTTTTTTAAATAAATTAAATCTTGATTAACTTTTGCCATAATTGGCAACTCATCTCTTCCATATATTTGAGCCAAACCAGTTAGTCCTGGCAATAATTTATGAATACCAAATTTAGTTCTTAGAGAAATTAAATCTTTTTGATTGTGAAGTGCTGGCCTGGGGCCAACAAAACTCATATCGCCTTTAAATATACTCCAAATTTGAGGTATTTCATCTAAACTTGAATGTCTTAAAAAAGATCCAAATGGTATAATGTATCTTTCAGGTTTTTTTAAGAGATGAGTTGCAACATCTGGTGCGTTTGGATTCATAGTTCGAATTTTAGGCATTTTAAAAATTATATTATTCTTACCCACACGATTAGACCAAAATAAAATTGGTCCAGGAGAAACAAAATAAACCATTAAAGCTATTAACAAAAATGGAATAAAAAAAATAAGAAAGCAAAATAAACATAGTAAAAGATCTAAAGATCGTTTCATTATATTAACCTAGTAGTTTCTTTTAAAAATTCTCCATACTTCAGAAGAAATTCAGGTCGAGAATATTTTTTCACTGAAACCAAACCTTGTTTAGAAATTTTTTTTCTAATTTCCAAATTAGATTTTAGAAAATTTATTTTATTTGCGTAAGAGTTTAAAGCATTATTTTTAATTAAAAATCCATTATGATTATGTTCTATAATGCTATTTATACCCTCAATATTGTTTCCTATGACAACACATTTTGAAGCCAAAGCTTCCAATACTGCATATGGGAAGCCCTCATGCATACTTGGCAATATTAATAAATCTGAACTAAGATAAATCTCTTCAATTTTTTCAACAAATCCTAGGGAAATTATGTTTCCTGGTAATTCATTTATTTCTTTAATAACATCTCCTTTAGAGCATCCACAAAGTAATAACTTAATATTTTTGCATTTTATAAAATGTTTACACCATAAATTTAACAAAAATTTAAATCCTTTTCTTTCTACAGGTCTTCCTACATACAAAACAACAAAATCATTGTTTTTAACATTTAATTTTCTTTTAAAACTTGAATTCAGTTTAATTTTAGAAATATTTTTTAAATCAATGCCACAGGCAGATCCATTATTTATTATTTCTACTTTCTTATTACTTATGTTAAGAAGTATTTTTCTCATTTGATCAGAAACAGTTAAAATTTGACTGCTTAAATTACAATTTAAAAATTCTAAAAAAAGTAACATAAATCTAAAAAGGCCTTTATATGATTTGTAGGGAACACCATGGTTAAAGTAAATTTTGTGCTTAACTTTTAATATGACAGATGCAATTATTGGTAATAAAGAAGATGTAGAATTATGACTAATTATTATGTCTGGTTTAAGTTTGGAGATAAAAAAACATAAATGAATTAGCTTGAATGGTAAGAAAAAAAAATTCCAAAGATTTATTTTGTATTTAAATTCAAAACAATCATTGTCAAAATATTTTTTTTGACCGACAACAAGTTTTGAATTAAAACCAATTTTTTTTTCAAAAGTTATCAAAGGTATTACAAATCTGGTTGCCATTTCATGATTTGGATGGAAGTGAACAATTGTTAACATAATAAGAAATTTAATCTTTGAATTTAAAATATCAATTAAAAATTACTTATAAATTTTTAATCCTATAAAGCATTTTAAATAAAAAGGTAAAAAGTCTACTTGGAAAATATTTATGAAACAAAAACAAAAAAATGTATAAAACAATAAAATGATTAAATTTTGCCTTTCTCCACTTCAACCAAATTTTAAACAAATATGAAAAATTATAAATTTCAGGATGTTTTTTTTGTATTGATGACCATAACTCACTATGAATTTTTAAAGATTTACCTTTTAACATGCCAGTACTACTAACATTATAATGGAGTAAAGATTTCGGAACATTTACACCAAAAATTCCATTAAATCCTAATCTTATATTAAATTCCCAATCTTCAAACCCATCCTTCATCTTTTCATCATATCCTCCAATATTTTCCCAAAATCTTTTTTTATATAATATGCAATAAGGAATTTGGTTTAAAAAAAGTTGCTCAAAAAAATTGTAACTTTTATAAATTTCACCTTTTCCCTCTCCTTCTAAAAAAATATTGCTGAAAGCAAAGCTGTTTTCATACTTATTTTCAAGAGCAATTATCATATGTTCAATAGTATTTTCTTCTATCCAATCATCGTCATCTAATGGCAAAATAAATTTTCCTTTTGCATAAGATATACCTTTATTCCTTGCGGCAGAAAGACCCATGTTTGTTTGATTAAATAATCTAATACCCTTTATTTGTTTTAGAATTTCCAAGGTATTCTTATCGTTTGAACCATCATTTACCACGATTATTTCAATATTAGACCAAGTCTGATTCTTTACAGAATCAATTGTTTTTAAAATGGTTTTTCCTCCATTAAAACAAGGGATTATAACACTTACTAAATTCATTTTAATCATTTAACTTGACAATTTGCCCATATCTCACCCCATAAAGTTTTAATTTCTAAAATGTTAAAACCTGATTTTTTCATTTCGTACTCAAACTCTTCTAATGTATGTTCAATTTTATGATCTTCATCTGAAAAATAATTTACATTAAGTTCTCTCCTAAGTGCCATTTGCCAATCTCTTTCAAAAAGTGGGACTCTAATTAAAAAATATTTTGCATTAGTTTGTTTTTTAATTTTTTTTAAAAAATTAATCCTGTCATTTAAATGCTCTAAAATGTTAGATAAAATAATGTAATCAAATTTCATTTTTGGAATCTCTTTAGTTGCATCAGCTCTTATGAAAAGCAAATTTATAGGATTTTTCGAAGATTTTGCTTGCTCTAATCTATCTTGATCTAAATCCACACCTACTATTTTAGAAGATGGAATAGCGTTAGCTATACTTCTTGCAACAGCTCCATAACCGCAACCAACATCCAAAACATTACTATTTTTTGATATTCTATCTATAAAAAATTTATGATATTTTGTCAGAAGATGTTTGGGATGTTCATGTCCACCGTAATTTAATGCTCTTTCATTTATAACCCATTCTAATTTATCTTTTAAAAATAAAAGTCTTTTTAAGCTATTTTTTGATTTTCTACCTCTAGATTCCAATACAATTAAAGCAGTTAAAAAATGCAACCTAAGTTTATCTGGTATCAATTTCCAAAAAAAATTTAGAAAATTTAATATTTTTAATAAAAATTGTTTCATTTTTTCCCTCGAAGTAATTTTTGAAAAATGTAACGATGTCTTTTAATCCAGTTTTTAATATCATAATTTTTGACAGCTCGTTGACGTGCATTCTCTCCCAAAGAATTTTTATCTTTAAAAATTTTGATCATACCTTTTGCGATGTCCTCTGAAGATGGAGTAAGATTTCTCTCATACCAACTGTTTTCAACAGATATACCAACTCCTGATTTATAATCAACAAGCTCAGGGATTCCTCCGCTATTGGAATATAAGATTGGTAAACCACAAGACATAGCTTCTATAACGGTGTTTGGACAAGAATCCATGTGCTTCATGTGAACAAAACAATCTGCATCATTGTATAATTTAACAGCTTGTTTTTGGTTGTAAGATCTTAAAAATTTTACATTTTTTTTTAAATCTAATTTATTAATTTTTGTTAAACATTTTTTTAAGACATTCTTGTCTATTACTCCAGCTACATTTAAATTTAAATCTTCTCCTTTGTCTTTTAAGAGCCTCAACGCTTCAATGCAACAATCGATTCTATAAGCTGAATGCTTATTTATTTTTCCTGCTATTAAAAAAGTAAATGGTCTTTCAGCATTACAAAAGGAGGGTATAAAAAAACTAGTGTCAACAGCATTATATAATATCTCACCAGGGCCTTTCCTTAAACCAAGAAACTTTCTTGCAGATTTTTTACAAAATTCACTCTGCCAAAAAACATAATCAGCTTCTAAATATGCTTTTGACATAATTAAATTCATTTTTTCCCATTCAGCTCCATACCATCCTGGAAAAAATACTCCATTTTGATTTAAAATAATTGGTATATTTTTGGATTTCAATTTTCTTAGTGACAAAGAGTTCAAATAAGGAGAATTAGAAACAAGATATACGGAATTATAAAAAAATTTTTTTTCCGGAAAAAACTTATTTAGTCTTTTTATCTTTACTAATGGCCCTCCTATGTCACCTTTTCTAACACCACCATAAAATATTTTAGGAGTGATAGTTTTTTTTCTTCTAAGAGATGATGTAAAAAAAATATGAAAAATTAAATATGATTTCCAAAGTTGAAAAACTATAATTTTGATGATGGAAAAAATATTTGATGTCATTTATAAAGATTTAAAAGAGGTTTATAAATTTTTTCCCAATGAAGATTCGCAACATTATCCCAATCTGCCTCTTTTACTGTTTCCCTAGCTAATTTTAATACATCTTTTAAATTAGGATTGTTCAGCAAATTAAGTGCCTTGTCACATATGTCAACACTATTTGTATTAGCAATCTCTCCATTTTTCCCTTCATAAATAAAGTCTTCAGCCATTCCAACTTTTGTAGATACTATAGGAACTCCTGAAGCCATGCTCTCAACTATACCTTTTGGACCACCTTCTTCTCTAGATGTTACTAGATAAAGATCTAAAGCCTGATAACATTTTGCTATTTCAAAAATATTGTTAAATTGATGATGAATAAATTTAATATTTCGTTTTGCAAGCTCAGATTTTACATATCCCCTTGCAGGTCCGGTTAAGAAAACTACTATTGGTAAATGTTTTGATAAATTTAATACTGACTCTACTAGTAAATCTGGTCCTTTTATATACTTAGGTACATCCCCATTCCCCCATCCCTCTCCATCCTTTTGGAAAGATCCAACAAGAACTTTATCATCAGAAATACCAAATTTTTTTCGAATTTTATGTTTTTCTTTATTTAACACAGGAAAAAATAACTTTGTGTCAACTCCAATTGGAATTCTTAACAATTTTTCTTGTCCTACACCCCAATTAATTAATCTTTTTTCAACTATTGAGCTTGCAGTTATTACTTTTTTTAATTTTTCTAAGCTATCTAAAAATTTTTTGAT